>NZ_JAPVZM010000013.1:0-70834 GCF_041432335.1 Streptococcus sp. 20925_1_24
AGGATATGGCTGTTTCTTATCTTCATCAACAGGCACGATTTGTGGATAACCTTTTACAACTTTAACCGGTACATTGACGGTTTCTTCTCGCTTCTTATCTCCTGAACCGTACGTTACTGTTATTGGAACTGTCAATGAGTCATCTCCAACTTTTCCAGTTGTTTCTGGAATCTTCGTTTCATCTACTGTTTTATCGTTGCCTTTTGTTGACACGGCATCTTTTAATTGTTCGGAAGATGGTTTAGTTCCTTCTACAACATAAACTGGATAAGCAGTTGACACACGTGGTTGTACTTTAATAATAAATTCTTGAGAAACTTTATCAGTTGTGTCTTTTAAAGTATCAAACACTGGATTTTTATCAAATGGATTGTCAACAATATCGTAACCCATTGATTTCAACACATCGATACGAGTTTGAACATCTCTTTCAGAAATCGTTTCTCCTGTTTTACCAGTTAACATTAATGCATGATCCGTTAATTCTGTTTCTTGTTGAGTTTTTGGATCTACGGAAACGAATTTCACTTTTGCTTTTTGATCATCTTTTTCATAAGTAATCTTAATATTAGCTTTTGGATCTGTGATTTTTGGCGGATGATATCCTTTATCTAAATGTTCTGGATCGATTGGTGTTAATGAATTTCCACTTCCATCTTTTGGAGTATAGCCATCTTTATGAGGAATAATTTCTGTAATTTCCCCAGTTTTTGTTGGGTCTGTTGGATCATTAGGGAATGGAATTGGAGTTTCTTCTAATCCAGTTGTCGGATTAATTGGAGTCCAACTTCCAATCTTCGTATAAGTAACCTTATCTGTTTCATCAGGGATTACTTTTGTATCTTTTTCAGGGGTTACTGCTTCTTTGGCTGGAATTTCTTTTTTATCAGCAATATATCCTGCTAATGTTTTAACTTCTACTTTTTCCCATGTTTGATTTGATGATTCCCAATCTGTATATTCGACTGTTTTATCAACTAGATTTACTTTTGCTTTTCTTGTGAATGACACAGTTTGAACAGTATCATCTAAAGCTTTTTCTTCAGCTGCTGTATTAGAATCTTTCTTCACATAAGAAATCACACGTTTAGCGGTCTTAGTCAAGTCAGATTCAGCCAAGCCCTTAGGCCATTTCAATTCTGGATTATTTCCATTTGGATCTACTGGGCTATCTTTTTCATGTGGCGTTGATGAAGGTACTTCAATGATTCTAGGTTTCAATGTGATTTCAAAGGTTTGAGATGGTTTAGAAACTCCTGCTTCCTCATCATCTTGGTCATCAAAATCAGGATGAGCACCATTTACATTGTATGTATCACTTTCAACTTCGTATCCTTTTCCTTTTAATTCTTTAATTTTATTAGTAATGTCTTCGCTATTTGGTAAGGCAGTTCCCGGTTCACCAGTTAATTCTACTGTTGTAGAGTGCTTACCATCAGTTGTTTTAATGACAACATTTGCTTTTTGATTTTTAACTACGTATTTATAAACAACTTCTGTAGGATTTTCTGATAATATCCCATCTGAATTATTTGGTAAATCAGTTTTAACTAGTTTGTAAACTACACCATTTTCACTAAATTCTTCTTCTGGTGTAACTGAATAATTGGTACCAACAATATTTTCTAATTTTGCTGTAGCATCTTTTAAGACATTTTCTCTAAGAACAGTAGCAGTATCATTAGCTTTTACATATTTTACAGTAACTTTTCCGTATTTTGCTTCATCGTAAGCTGCTACAATATTTGACACCGCATCATAAACTGTACCACTAGTTGATGTTCGCTTATATGGACTATTTTTTAGATACTCTCTAAATACATAGTATTTATTATCAGTTCCTTTAATAATATATGGCGCAGTAGCAGTGGTTGTTTTAACATTCTCATTTTGTGTCTCTTCTTTTTTCGTCGTGTTATTAGCTTCTGTAGCAACATTAGCTTCTGTAAAATCTTTTGTTGGAGTTGCAGTCGCAAATTTATCTACTTCAGCTACTCCCCCTTTAACAATTGAAGTTGCTTTTAAAATCGGATTATTATTAGCAACATTAATATAACGCATAGCAACATTTCCGAGTTCTAAGTATTCTTTAAGCCAATTCCCAGAAGCATCAAATGAATTTTTTTTCGGATTATCCCATGAGATTTCCATATTTGTTGTATATTGACCACTCAAGTCATCCGAACTATTTTCTTTCGTTATTTTGACAGTTTCATTTACAGGTCCAAACTTACCAGTTTGTGAATGATATAAATTAACAGTGTTCGAAACTGGTTCTCTTGACACACCGGCTGCTGCCCAATCAAAACTATAATTTGTATCTGAAGTTGCCTTACCACCCACAATTTTTACAACTAGTTCATCATCAGTAAGACTAATAACTTGAAACTCAGCATAAGTTCTTGGTGATTTTAATATAACATGCTCTTCATTTATCTTAGTGTTAGCAGTTGTTGATTTATTTGATAAATTTGCTCGAACTTTTTTAAAATCGCCACTTTTAACAAATTTATTTAAACTTTTATCGTTTAACTTAATAGTAAAAGTTGTACCTACGCCATATTCATACTTATTTGTACTAAAATTAAATTGTTCACTATGATTTATTAATTCACCATTTTGTCCAAACTCTAAAGTCCCAGAACTTGAAATAGTAGAAGGTGCCTCACTAGGTTTTTCTTGTTTAATATTTGTTTTATTAACAGTATATTCTTTCTCAACAACGGTTTGGTTATTAACTAAGATTTTTGCAGTTACTAATTTATCTTCACTAACTTCAGGATACCTTAAACTATAATCATTCAATGCACCTCCGAAAGATACATCTTTTAAACTTTCAATTGCAGAAGTAAACTTATAAGTAAACCTAGTTTTTGTACCTCTATTTTTTAATTTTGCTTGCTCTTTTTCTTCTAATGATGCTGAATCATCACGCTGAGCCCAAAAGGAAGTTTTTTTACCTTTAGCAGCTTCATTAGTAAATAATTCTTCTATACTCTCTCTTCTGGCAAAAACTTTTCCGTCTTTTGATAATGTCTCAGGCAAAGATGAACCACTTCCTAATTCTTCGAAAGTAATACTTATTTTATCATTTTCATGATAAGAACCATCTTTTAATTTTACATTATAAGAAAACTTAGTTGGAGAATAATTTCCCATTCGGTCATTAGTCGTAATTGTTCCACTGGCAGTAATATTCCCATTCTCTAGTATTTTAGATTCTACATTTCTAGTTTCTTCTGCTCTAAATCCACTCTCTCCTTTTCCTGGAATGGCTTTTCCATTTCGTGGATCTTGATTTTTGTTTTCTTTTTCTAATTTCTTTTCAATGGATGCTTTTGGTATACTTTTAAGAATAAAATCTATATTATTAAGAGAACTTAATTCTTTGTCGATATCTCCCTGTATTACTTTATCATTAGATAATAAGTCTTGCGCTTTAGCTAATTCTTCATTCGCACTTTTGATTACTTCTTCTGTTTTTTCATTCACTTCAGTTTTTTCAAGTAACGCTTGAACACGAGCAACAGCTAATTCTAATTTACTTGTATCAGCTTTAATAAACTGTTTTTCCTCTTGTCTACTCTCATTATTAAAAGATTCAGTTGAAGAAATAACATCTTTAGATCCTGTATTTTCAGAAGTTGCTTCTGATACCTTAAGATTAGAAGTATTAACTCTATCCTCATTATCTGTTTTCTTATCATATTCCTTTGGTTGATGATTTGAAGATACTGAGGCAGCACTACTATCATTACTTTGAATAGCATCTGCCTGAACAGTACCTCCACCAATAAACATCATAAAAGCAGCAATCGCGACTGAAGCTGCTCCAAAACTTACTTTGCGAATAGAAAAACGTAGTTGTTTTTCACGATCATGTTTACCTTTATAAAACATCTGATTTCCTCCGTTATAAATATCTTGTTATATATTATGATACTCTTTTTATCTAATAAATCAATAGAGTTTTTCGCAAAGTTTCATATCACAAAACGAACAATATCCGTATATATATATATATATATATATATATATACGGATATTGTTCGCTATTCTTTATAAATATTACATTTTATGAAACATGGATGTTTATTGTCTGAAAAATTACGTTTTTATAACATTTTAAATCACATAAATATTTAGCCTATGTATTTTCCAATCAGCTATTAGTTCCTAGCGCTAATTATTTATCATCAAGTAGTACAACCAGTTTCGAATCAGGTTGATAAATGGCTTCCATTTACTTCCTTCTTTCCTAGTTAATCTATTTTCACTCCAATCCTATCAAATATTCCTTGAAAGAAGTATCACAACTAAAAAGAGAACGAGCCAAAACTGCGTTCTCCTGAAAATGATAAAAATATATTTTATGCCACAAAAGATATGTAAACTAATCTTTTAAATAATAAAAGAGTTCCGACGTTTGTAAATGTTTTGAGTAAATTGAAATTACTTTTTGACCTTTTGGAAATACTGTCTTTCTCTTCAAATCTAATAAAGATTGAGGAACAATTTTCCTAGATGTCTCTTTCAATGTTAATGCTAGTATCTGTTTTCTTGTACGTAAAGCATAATCAAACTCCAAATACAAATAACGTCCTGAACCAGTTAGATGAACATGCTTTCCCAATAACTCCTCAATGGATCCTAAAACTTGTAACTTTTGCATCGTGGTTCCATCTTTTTTTATTTTCAACTCATCAATTATGACATGCCTATTTAAACAATCGTCAAAGAAACTGCCTGCACCTTTTCGGTAATCAACACCACATAGGTGCATGAAATTAGTAGGTGAAAAATGAAGTTCAACACTTTCTATTTCTGTTTCATAATACATGATTTTGCCAACGAAGTGTTCTTTAAAAAAAGAAGCCGCAATTTGTAACTGAGTAAAAAAACGCTGAAGTTTTATTTTTTCGGTGTAATTTGGATTACGATAATCTCTAGAATTTGCCATATTTTCCTCACAAAAAAGGTGGTTTACAGAGTCTGTAAGCCACCTAGTCAGTCGGTTTATTCTGGTGTCTGCCACCGCTTGGCCCTTACGTCCAAGATTGCTATCGGATTTCGTTCTGGTGTCCGCCACCGCTTGGCCCTTATGTCCAAGATTACTATCAGATTGACCATGAGCCGACCACTCATCTACACTATTTATTTTACCTGAAAATAGCTAAAATTTCAAGTTTAAACTCTTCTATTTCGTAGTATAGGCAAAACTGATGGCGCTATCTGCTTGCGAGATTTTTCTAAAGGTATAGTTAGGATTGCCACCATAGTTTGTCTCAGACACAAGGAAAGAACCATCATCATATACTTTCTCGACAAAAGCCACATGACCGTAGATGGCTGGTGTGCCATGTGTACCTCCTACAAAAGAAACAATGGCACCTGCTCTTGGTGTAGAGCCAGTTTCCCCACCAAGACTTGAAGCTGTCGCAACCCAGTCCTGACCATTTCCCATGGTATTAATGATTGAAATCTTTTCTCCATTTCTACCTTTTAATTTTAGGCCTAACTGGTTCATACGAGCCGCAACACCCCATGTACATTGTCCATAGGCATAGGCCATACCATCTCCACCACCAGGAACAGAATGATCATACAAGTCCCCACGAACACCTTCAAGGGATTGTGGATCACTCTTTGCCTGTCCTCCATTTGTTTGGCTAAAGCCTTTTTCAATTTGGTAATACCATTCCGTTGCTCTGGTTTGTCTTTCCAGTAGTTTGTCACCAGAATTTCCCTCCCAATAGGTGAGGAAGAGTTGGGCGAGATTAGCTGCACTGCCTGTATTTTTAAAGAAATCTTTTAACCAACTTTGATAGTAAGGACTATCCCCATGAAGCATAAAATCAAGTTGGAGGTCTAAATCATACCACTTCTTATTTTTACTATGTGCATAATTCAATAAAGCTGTATGACGTGTTGAACCATCTGCAGTATCCGTCCATTGCCCTAAACCCAAACCTCTATGAAGGATATTAGGATAAGCACCACTATAAATGGCTGGACCTCCAATCGCTAACCATGCTTCATCATCCCATGAGGAATCGGTAGCTCCAACAGGAGGAGATAAGTAATCTCCTTCAGCTCGTTTAGGATTAATAGAAGATTCTACCGACCAATTTCCTAAAATAGCCGCAATGGCTTGGGGACTTGCCCCTTGAGATTTCAAAAAATCATAAATATGTTTTGCTCGTTCAAACTCATCTCCACCAAACTGACCAATGGCAGGTAAGATAGTGGTCTGAAGTTGAATGACTTTTGGAAAATAAAATTGTGGATTGACATACACTAATTTTTCTTTCTTGTTCTTATACTTTTGATAGGAAACTTTCAAACCTGTATCGTCTGGTGTTTCACCAATAATATCACCCGTTAGAACTCTTGTCCCCTCAATCGCACGGCCATTATGAATAGAATACAAGGTCAATCGACTCTCATTCTCTCCTTTTCCGTTAGTGAGAATAACATTGTCGCCATCTAGAGATACAACACCATCCATTGGTGCGACAATCGTTTGGTGAGCCTTCGCTTCTAGTAGAATGTACTCCTGAAGGGTAGGTTTCCCGTCTAAATCATAGTATCCATAACGATAAGTCATGGTTAGACTATCTTCGTTGCTTTTCCCTTCAAATGGATTGTCCAATTCTTGCATGGAAGCATAGACACCTTCTTCTTTTAGTTCCTTCATTTCCTCTTGATCGTCTTTCGATAGTTTATACTTAGGAGTTTCATAGAGGTCTTGCATGGATTTCAAATCTTCTCCATCGTTTAAATCATGCCACAAAGTAGACAGATAATCCTTGTAAGTTTCTGAACTAAATAAGTGAACTGGTTTGTGTAACTCATAGTCATGGAATTTAAAGTTCATATACCCCATCACATCATCAACTTTTGTGTAATAGGTAATTCCTTTGTCATTTGTACGAGTATGTTCTGCATCTTCCCAAGTTAGGTGGGTATAAGCTTTTGTTAATTCAAATTCATCTTGTTGAATCAAACTAGCAGATGAAAATCCTAAAAAGAAGCTCATCATAAATAAGAGAAGAAAGACTAATCCTCCAACTATCCAGGTTACAGGATTTCCAGCCGTAAATGTAAAGAAGGAAAAGGCTGCTTTTAGTTTTTGATAGATATTTCGGACACTTGTAAGACCTTGTTTCTTTAATTTTCGAAACCGATTTTTAAAGGAACTTGGGTTATCTTTCGCTAGTTTCCATCCTTTTCCATCTTTAAAATGATGGTATCGCTCTTTTGTGTTGGTCAGTCTTTTCTTGGTAAAACGACCTGTTGCTTGTCCTGTTTTGACACTAGCTTTTCCAAGGTTATAAGAAAGCCGACTGTAGCGTTTCCCTTTTCTAATGGTCTCTTGTAAAGTGCGATAACCTTCTAAATCTTCATTTTCTGAAGCTAAATCTCCACCTTCACGTCCAAGGACATAAAGAAAAGTTTTGGCTTTCCTACTGACTTTTTTGGACTTATAGGCTTGTTTAGTATATTTTAAATTTTCTTTAGCAGCCTTTACTTCCTTCTTGGCTTTTAATTCTTCTAAACTCTTCCCTTGAAAGAAAAAATTAGATTTATGTTTCGATTCCTGACCATAAAGAAATTTTTGATTGGTTTTTCTTTCTTTACGACTCTCTTTTCTTTCTTCTTTTGCTTCTACCTTGGCTTCTCTAAATTGCTTCTTGGCTATTTTCAATCGTTTCCTAGCATGAGGCAATCGTCTGTCTCTTAATTCTTTACGATTCAAAAGAGATGGAGGACTATTTTGAAGGATGTGATTGTAGTCTTCATTTGCTTGTTTTACTCTCTCCTTTGAAGCTTCTCTCATCTCCTCTAGCTTTTCTTTTATCTCTTTTTTCCATGCTTTTTCATCCAGTACAGCGGAATCTTTTTTCTGTTTCCTCACCTCCTTCTTTCCTTGTTTCAAGAATTTCTTCTCATCTTTTAGACTTCTTCTAAATGCCTTTCGTGCACGTATGATTTCTCTTTTATCCTTCATTTACCTTCCCCTTAGTTAGAAGCCATTTTATCAGGATCCGTACTCATGATATCAAACAATTGTGTACCTTGAGGAATCTTATTTTTAAAGGGTACGACAACTGAACCAGCTTTTATCAGTCCTGCCCCTTTTTCTGGATTGACAAGGTATTTTTCGAGTTCTTTTGACAAGCCTAAGAGTTGAACCAATTCTTCTCGGTCATTTTTTGCTTGCTTTAGGATAATCATAAATTCACTATTTGCAATAATCCGTCTACCATTTGGATCTAACAATAAGGTTTCGACATTTTGGGTTATCCCAGTCGGACTGGCTCCATATTTTCTGACACGACTCCACAATTTAAAGAAGAAATCACTGGCATATTTATCTAATAAAAGAAGCTGCATTTCATCAAAATAAATCCAGGTCTTCTTCCCTAATTTTTGGTTCCGAACAACACGATTCCATATCTGATCAAAAACAACCATAAGGGCGATTTGTTTCAGCTCATCTCCTAACTTTTTAACATTATAGATTAAGAAATTAGATCCTGTCTGAATATTGGTCTTATGAGAAAAAATATCAAGAGAACCTTCGACATACAGTTCCATATCAAGCGCCAAATTCTGCGCTTCTTCTTCTGGTTGTTGACTCAAGACAAAGACCCATTCTTCCAAAGAAGGCTCTTTAAATGACTGATAGGTGAGTCTCGTAACTCGGTCGATAATCGATTTTTCTCTTCCATCCATTTTCCTATCCAATAACTTGCCGATAAAGGATAAAAGAAATTCTGATTTTACCTTAACAGGATCCTCATCCATATTTTCCTCAGACAAGTCAAGTACATTGAGATAGGTTTGGGAATCAGGCGCAATATCAATCATTTCTCCTCCAAAAGCTCGTCCAATGACACTGTATTCTGCTTCTGGATCCACGATGATAATTTCGGTATTTTCACCAGATTCCTTGATTTTGGTCGTGATAATTTCATGCTTGGTTGCCATCCCTTTCCCAGCTCCAGATGTCCCTAAAATCAGACCAGACGGTGTATTTAATAAGCTTCGATCAATGGTAATAATATTGCTTGATATTTGATTGATACCGTAATATTTCCCACTACGGTCTTGTAAGTCTACTGAAGTCCATGGAGAGTTCACTGCTACATTGGACGTTAATAAACTCCGTGATACCCCCTCTAAAAAATCACAACCAAATGGTAGCAAACTATTAAAGGCTGCTTCTTGCATATATGGAAGTTTATCAATCATTAGGTCATTAGAGCCGGCCACTTGTTGGATAGTGTCTAAAGCTTGTTTGAGTTCTTCTTCATCCTGACCAAAAACCCCAATCAAGAAGACCGTTTGAAATAGTTTATCTCCTGTCTCGGTCATGGTTTTTAAGAGTTCCTCAGCTTCATCGATATTGCTTTCTAATACATGACCTACTTTTTCCAAATAGATACCTGTACGAGCAAGTTTTTGTTGTTCCCCAATCTTTTGGGATTCCATCAAGGTCTTCTTTGTTCGTAGTTTCTTCATGGCATCTGCCTTGGTCGAACTTTGAGCATGGAGGCTCACAATCAATTCCAAATCTCCTTGCATGAGGTCTCGAATAAACTGATCCCCTAATTCCATACCATAGTCTCTCACATAGACAATCTGTAATAAGCGGTCATTGATTTGTAGGTAATTCTTGTTTTTAAAATCCAAGAGATTAGGTGCTATGAAGTGACGAGTTGTCTGACCAGATCTCGTTAAATCACGGTAAGAAAAAGGAAGATGTTGTTCTCCTCTAAGCATATCTGCCAACAAGTTGACACGCTCTTCTCCAGCCAAGGATTCAAATCGTGCATCAATTTCTGAGAAACCACTCTTGAAATATTCTCCTATTTGGGACAAGGAACGATAGGCTTGTTTGGGATTAGAATCCTTTCTACCAAAGCTAATCAGTTTCACAGCTGAAAAATTATTTTCACCACTGTCTAAATTCTGATTCATCATCCGATTCAATTCTTTACGATAGGTATCATATCCATCTTCTTTTTCCTCATACAAAACACTTTGTCTAAACTTTTCTAAATTCAATCTTTTATTAAAGATGGTCAATTGGAAGTTGGTTTGGTCGTCTAGGGAGTTAATCAAATCAGAATACTTCTCAATGATTGCCCCCTTATCTTCTAAACCAACGGTCTGGTAATTGACATCACCAAGTAAATAGCTTTGTGAGAAATAATCTTCTTTCACCTGCATCAGACCATTTTGATACAGGGCTTGATAGGAAAGTGTATTAGCCGTTGAAGGTAACACTTCCTCTTTTTTCCCTTTAACTACTTCTTTCTGATTAGTCGTTGAAGTTTTTTGTTTCTTTAATGTATTTGATTTTCTTTTCATGTTCAGGTCCTTTCTTTCCAGTAATTGTGCGTAGGGGAACCGTTAGTTCAAAATGAAGACGGTATTTCAAATAATGTTCAAAATATAAATCATTGGGTTTATAGACTCCAAAGAGCATGAGGGGGATGGTAAAGGCAAACACAAAACCGTAAACAAACCAATCTCCAAATTGCCAGTAAAAGAGATTCAAACCCAAAACAATAACTGTGACAATAAAGGCTGGTAGGACAAAGATGATTTGTCTTGTTGTGAAGCCTAACCAAGCCCTGTGTTGGTATTTTGAGATGTCTTTAAAGACACGTGTATTCATGACTTTCCTTTCTAAAAAGGCTAAGAAGCAATCACTTCCTAGCCTTTATCTAATTACATACCTAATATTGAGCGAGCCGTACGTTGAGAACCAACGAGGGCAATAATCAGTAAGATAGCTTGTACCAAACTACCAAACATAATCGCAAGTGATTGCAAGACTCCTGCACCATTTGAAACAGCTATTTTCCCAGCAGATTCAAATAAAGGAACAAGCGAAACAATCAGAAAAATGAGAACCCCTTGTACCGCATAGACCATAATATTTTTTAAATAGCCAATACCAATAGACTTCCATTCATCGCTTAAAAATGTTGGAATCGTAAGAGGGGCAAATGGAATCATAAGATAGAGTTGAATGAATCGAATGGATACCAACAGATTAACCATGGCTGCACTTACTATTCGAACAAGCCAAATGAGAAGGGCGAAAAAGCCCACAATCATCCGGCCAATAAATCCTGACCCCTTTAATCCAGAGATTGTATCATACTTTGCCCCACCGTGAGCCACAATCGAGGCCACTTGTTCAATGGCGTGACTCGCAATCCCGATGATGGCTTCTACAATAACGGTAGTGTTGGTAATTACAACTGCGACCATAATATAACTAATCAACATCGGGGCTAATGCTTCAAAGGTCATCGCTCCACCTGAGTTAGCAATTTTCTTTGCCATCTTCGAAAATTCTAAGATGAGAACAACTGATAAAATCGCAACTCCAAGAGGCTGCATGACACTTTTAGTAATACTAGACATATAAGTCCAAACGGTTGGATTGTAGCTAGATAGAGATTTAATCAAATCTACCGTAGATTGTAAATCTACATTAAATCCTTCAAATAAATTTTCAGCTGATATTTTTTCAGATGCAAGGTAAACAAAGGGTGAGACTAAACTAAGATTCATGTCATTGTTTATCCTCCTAAATTGAAATCTGGGTTACAAAGGCTCCAGCAGCCCCAACCATAACACCACCGACAATTTCAAGAATGGCATTCCGAACACCTGGTCCACCGTCTTTAATGTTGGTTGCAAGGTTGACAATCCCCACAACAACGAGAAAGGCACCAACCGCAATCAATCCCTTCTGCAACAAAGACATAGCTTGTGCAAACATAGCACTTGCGTCTACTCCATAAACAAAACCTTTAAAATGCGTAATCATCTATTTCCTCTTTTCTATTTTTATTTTAAACTAGATTCAAAAGTTAAATCACGAATTCTAAGGCCTTCAAGGTGATTTTCTTGTCTTTGATTTAAAGGATTGATTTGATAGTTCCACCACCGTTCATCGGTTTCTTGATTGGCTAGGTATTTCCAGTTTGGATGCTTAGTGGAATTGTACTTTTTGCTTTTAAAGACAGGCATATTGGCAATTCGAACCAGGCATTCATGCCGTTTCATATTTCCGACTTCGTCAGGTGTCATTAAATCACGAGCAATCTTTTGATGAGAAAGTGATCCTGAACCTGTCTGGCCAAAGGAACGACTAGTATTTCGAACATCAATGGTTTGTTTACCGAGTAATCCACTCATAAATTTAAAGGTATCTTCATCATTCCCACCTAAGTAGACTAAGCTGTCACAGTTCCCAAGAATGGTTTTCCAAGCCTCTTTTTCTTTATAGAGCCCTTGAAGTTGGGCAATATTTTGAAGAATAGGAACGAGACTCATATTTCGAGAACGGACTGTTGAGGTTTGTTCAGCAAAATCTGGGATTTCTCCGATATTTGCGAACTCATCTAAGTAAACTCTCACATGAAGAGGCAATTGACCCTTAAAATCAATATCTGCTTGTCTTGTTAGGGTTTGAAATGCGGTTGAAAAAAAGAGGGCTGAAAGAAAGCGAAAGGTACTATCGTTATCTGGGATAACTAAGTAAACCATTGATTTTTCCTGGCCCCATGTCTTCATATCAAGGGTATCTCTTTTAGTCAAATCCATGACACTTTGAATATTGAAGAGGGCAAATTTAGCAGTGGTTACAGCTATAACAGAATCCAGAGTCTTATCCTTATAATTTTGGAAATCTGCCCAATTTCGCATGGTGAAATTTTCAGTCCCATACTTTTTAGCATAATTTTCAAATAGAATTTCTAAGACACTTTTTTCTTGGTTTTCACCCTTGGATAAGTGTTTAATGAGTTTTGAGATTTCAGCAAAACTTGGATAACGCCCTCGTTTTTTTCGCTCTTCCACTTCTTTTTTTTGACGTTTCAACAAGTTTTGGTATTCCTTTTGACTTAAACGACTTTCTTCTATGAGCTGTTCTCTTGTTTTAGGTGGATTATAGAAATCGACCAAGTAGGAGGCTAAAGCTCGTACCAAAGTCATAGAAGCTTCATCCCAAAATGGATCACTACGAGATCCAGAGCCTTTGGTGTTATTAAAATAAACCGTCAGCATGCGATTCAAATCATTTTCTGTCTCTATATAGCGAAAAGGATTGAAGCCATCTGAGTTCTTCATATTGACTAAATCTAGCACCTTTACTTGGTAGCCATGTTCTAAAAAGAGTTTGCCTGTTTTTTCGGCCAAGTGATCTTTAGGATCCACTACAATATTAGAACTATTCATTTGAATCAGATTGGGTTTCACAAAGCGAAATGTCTTCCCACTTCCTGAACCTCCAATCACCGCAATATTCTTATTCCTATCATATTGGGCTGATTTTTTATCTAATAATGTCAGACGAACATCTTGTGCTAAGATCGTATCATGAGAAAATTCCTTACCGTAAAAGAGCTTCTTTTCTTTTAGAGTTCCAAAACGGGCGCTCCCGTATTCTACCCCTTCTCGGTATTGTTTTTTGCCAGTCTCTAAATAAAGATAAACCAGCAACATCATCACAAAACCTAGTAGAAAAAAAGCACTTGATTTTCCAGTAAAAGAAATATTCCATGGCGACTGAAGAACTTCATCTTGACCTTCCATCAGAAGATGAGTCCATTTATCTAGTGTATTTCCAGTATAGGAATCATACAAAAGCGTCAAACGATGAAAAAGATAGCCTAGTAAGATACCTAACAGTGAGAATAGTAGGAATTTCTTTCCACTGTACATCATCTCACCATCTCTTTCTGTTTGACGGCTCCTTCTTGTCTAAAGGTAATTTGGGATTTAGCCTCATCAATTGCTTGGTCTAGTGACTTATCCATGGTAAAATCAGCTAATTTCTCCGGATCATTAACCATTTTTTCTAACAGATGGTCTAAATGATTGTCTAGAATCGAACGGTCTTTCGTGTAGAAATGTAGAGAATCCCCTTGCCAAGCGATGGCTAAAGGAATCTCTTCTTTTTCTAAAAAATCTTTAAATTTCTCTATATCAATTGGTTTGTCTAAAAAATCTTTTTTCAGATTAATCGTATCAATCGAATAAGGAGATTGTAGCAATTCTTCTAATTTCTGCACCCCTATCTTATAGGCGGAATCCTGTGCTAAAGCTTGACGTCTAGACCATTCTAGAATCTTTAAAAGACTTTTTACAGTAAACAAAAGACTACGCTCAGCATATTGAACTGCCATTCGTTCCTGTTGTTCAGAGGACATCTGATGCCTCCTTCTTAACAAATAGCAGCTTTCCTTCCTTATAACGATAAGCTATCAATTTCTGACGTTGCTTAATCGACTTGACAACCTGCAGTAGATCTCTCGAATAAGGTTCTCGAAGAGTAACTTCTACTGCTTTCCCATCAAAGATACCAACACGTTTAAATTCAATGTAGTCTTTTTTGAGATGTCCTAAGCCCATACCAAAAGGAAAGTGATGAATCAATTGGATGGTACAACCACCTTTATTTCCCATTTGTTTCAAATCATACAAGTTTACTACCTTCATGATTAACTCCTTTATCTAGTTTGTCGCATCGTTTAAGTCTGGTAACGATAAACTCCGTGTCTGTTAGAAAATTCTCACACACGTCTTGTGCCAGTTGCCCTTCACAGGGAAATACTCTCAGTCCCTACTTACACAGGCACGCTAATCAAGACGGAGTGGATTCAATTTTCAAAGAACAGGTAGCTTTATTATAGATAAGAGTAGTTGAAATTTTTATCACATTTCTTAATTTTCTGTCGAGCTAAATTCATATTAATCAAAGAGTTTGAAATAAAAGACTAACATTGTTACATAACGTTAGCATTTCATTTCCCTTTGAAAATCTAACGTTGTCTAAACAAGCAGCAAACTATAAACTAGTAGGTTCCACACCAAATGTAGCCCCATACTGCCCCATAAGTCCGATTTATAGCGCACCATCCCTAAAAACATTCCCAATGAAACATACAAACACCAAGCTAGAATGGTTCCTGGATGATGAGCTAAAGTGAACAAAACACTTGTCAACGCAATTCTGATATCTAATTTTTTGACCAAGTTCCATAAAATTTCTCGATACAAAAATTCTTCAACCATACTCGCATTGATTAAAAACAATAAAAATGAAAACCAAGGAACTTGATGTTGAAGCCCAACTAAGTTTGCTTGATTCGTGCTTCCTTGAGCATGGATTAAGCTAAAACATAGACTTATAATCAGTAGGCTAACGAATCCAATACCAAGCCACTTTATCCTAATTTTCATATTGACCTTAGCCACTTGTTTACGTTGATCATACATCCATAAAAAAGAAATGAGTGACGAACCATAGAGAATCTGTAGTATAGTTAACTCACCGATACAAAAAAATTTCAGTAAGTATAGGGATACCAATAGGACATTTACTTGTTGGAATATATATACTGGAATTATTCTTTTCATAGTTACCTCCGAAATAAATCTTCATAATCTAAATCTAATACCTGCACAATCCTTTCTACCCATGGACTTTGAGGCATTCGTTGTTCCATCTTATAGTGGCGAATCTTTTGATACAAGCGATTCAATTCACTTGGATAGTGAAACTCTCCCGCAAACATTTTTCTGGTTAACTCAATCCAGCTGATATTTCTTTCAGCCAAAATAATGGACAAGTTCTCCCAAAATCGTTCAGCCATATTGCTTCTCCTTTAGTTAGATAAATAATGTGTTTGTGCCATGTAAATCAATTGTTTCGTATCTCTTGGCAATAGAGCTCTAGCCTCTTCCAAATTCAGATTTGGATAAACTCGCTTATTTGAAACCGCAAGAGGAAGTCTGATGGTTAGTTCAGGATTTTTTAAAATCATCTCAACGAAATCCGTTAATCTTAGATTGTCACGGTTCTTAAATCGTAATAAATTGGGAGATAAAAATTCAAAACAATCTGAAGAATAGCTCATCATCTCAATTAATTTATCCTTTGTCATTTCAGAAATAGAATGAGGAGTGACCTCTATGCCATACTTTTGAAAGAAATCCAAAAGAAGTTGATTTCTTTGGCTATTTTTACTTAGATATAGATCAATCATGAGAGACCTCCAACAAATTTGCTTCCATTTGATATTCTGAGACGATTAAGGAATCTAATAAATTTGCGAAGTTAATCGGTTTCTTGTCTTCATCATAAGCTTTTACAGTTACTTGGGTTGTAAGTATTCCCTCTTTTCCCTCGGCTCGATAGCCTTGCCCATATAAAACAAAAACAAGATTATGATTATCATCTACAAAGGCATCAGCTCCGTTCTTTATATCCTGACTTTCAAGGAATTCCATAATGTTTTGAAGATAGGATTCATAAAATAGTGGGTAATTATGTTTTTTATGGTAATAATCTAAAAATTTTACTTCAAACTCACATGGATAATTGGGCATCAAAAATATTTGTTCATCCAACTGTTTGATTTCTGCATCATGCAATTCTGTTTCTAATTCATCACAATCTAGTATTGACTCTTTATTTAAAGCTTTCATCTTTTTCCTCTATTTCTTTTAATTTCTTTGCGATTGCGGCAATCACAGGAACGGTTACACTATTACCAGCTTGTTTATAGAGCTGACTATTACTAGAAACTTTTCTAGCAGCTTCAAAAGCCCAATCAGGAAATCCCTGCAAGCGAAAACACTCTTTAGAAGTTATTCGTCGGATCCTCAGACGGTAAAATTGTCCATCTATCAAGACACCGGCTACATGATAAACTTGTTTATCTTCTCCTTCATAGCTAGCCACTACTACTCCCATTTGACCACTAGTTGTTAACGTATTCGCTATACCTTTTCCAACTCTACCACGACGATACTGAGAACTTGGTCTTTCCAAATTGATTGAATCTCCTATTTCTGCTTGAGCATATCCTTTTTTAGTTGCTTCCCGCACTTTTAAAAATTGGATTGGTTCTGGAATCAGTATTTTGGGAATTTTATCTCCACCTTGCATCGTAGTCAATGTTGGAGATAAGCCCTCACTTCCATAGACGCGACCAGTTTCCTTAAAGCTAGTCGGTAAATCTCCAACAACGACAATACCATGACGATCCTGAGTATTTAAAGTAAACATTGGCTCTTGATTATCCTTGAAACGTCTACCATTTTGTCTTTTGTCTAATCTATCTGGTGTCATACAAGGAATCGCAACCTTAAATCCTTCTCCTTTTCCACGAACTAAAGTTGGCGCAAGACCTTCTGAATAATAGACTTTACCACTCATTCCACTTCTTGATGGATTTAAATTCCCTAGTTCTTTCAAAGTCTCAGAGTTAGTTGCTTGACCTTCTCGTCTGAAAGGAAATAGGAGTCTGGTACCTTTCTTTCTAGAATGTCCGATAATAAACACCCTCTCTCTGTTTTGGGGAACGCCAAAATCCTTACTGTTAAGCACCTGCCACTCAACATCAAACCCCAATTCATCAAGCGTGGTAAGGATTGTGGTGAACGTCCGTCCCTTATCGTGATTGAGTAGGCCTTTAACATTTTCAAGAAAAAGAAAACGTGGTTGGATTTGTTTGGCCGCCCGAGCAATTTCAAAGAACAGAGTGCCTCTAGTATCTTCAAATCCCAATCGTCTTCCTGCGATTGAAAATGCTTGACAAGGGAATCCCCCACAGATGATATCGACTTTCCCTCTAAGTTTTTTAAATTCGTCATCTGAAACATCTCGTATGTCATGAAATTCTATTTCTCCTTCTGTTTGAAAAATGGACTTATAAGATTTCCTAGCAAATTTATCAATCTCACAAAATCCAATACACTCGTGTCCGACACTTTCCATTCCAAGTCGAAAGCCACCGATACCTGAAAATAAATCAATAAATCTCATTTCTTTATCCCCCCTTTCTGATCGACTATCATTGTCAGAACTGTCACTCCACTTGAAATGACAATGAGCATAACTAATATCCACTCGATTGGCGACATTTTAACCACCTCCTTTTCTAACACGGTTATTCCAAACAGAATACAAGCCGTTAAACACAAATTCAGCCAAAACTTCCGCTCGTCTAACAAAGCGAACATTGTCAAGAGCATACTGATAGATTCTCTCAAAATCAGTCATAGCAATTTCACTGGCTGTTTCAGAAAAACCTTCTCGTCTAAATTGATCTTGTACCAATCCCCAAATATAATCTCGATCATATTTTGTGACCTTTTCTACTTTTCTTTTCAAAATAGGTTGAGTATTCCCATCCTCCTCATCCTCAATAAATAAAGAATCAGTCTCACTATATTTAGTCTCACTAACTTCAGTCTCACTAGGGGCTGAATATGAGACGGGGGGCGTTTCATTTTCAACCTGCCCTAGTCTTTTTTTAACACTAGGCCTGTTCGAACTAGCTACTGGGGTAGAAGATAATTCCCCTAAATAAATCTTATTAGCTAGTCTCCCTTTTTCACTTGAAGACTGTTGGACTTCATCAATTAAGTCATATTCTTTAAGAACTTTTTTGATTGATAGTAGTTTTGACTTCGAACAACCTAACAGCCTCATCAGTTTAGAATTAGAAAATACTAAATAAACCGCTCCTTCTTCATCTATCCAACCACGACTAAGAGATAATTCTAAACGGTCTTTTAAAATAGAATAAGCTACCTTTACTTCTAGTTTCATATCCATATATTTCTCATCCTCAAAAAGAATTTTAGGTAATTTATAATACCGTTCTGAAGTTTGGTATTGATTTGCGGTAATTCGTTTCATAGCGCTCCTCCAAGTTCTTTGAGTATTAAATCTCCACTTGATTCCAAGCGAACCAAGCCACTTTTTTCTAATTCAGCCATAAGAGAGATGGCTTCAACAATGTCAATTCCCATTTCACGTACTAAAAATGAAATGACAATATAGCGTGATGATTGTAATTCTTTTGTCATTTTTCCTCCAGAAAATAAAAAAAGGAGAACAATATACAACTGTTCTCCAAAATAATTTTATTAAAAAGAAAAACCCTGCCAAATTAATTTTTGGTAGGGTTTTTGGTAGGAAACTAAATTTATTTATCAGTTTCTAAAATGTGTTCACGATTCTAAAAGGCTGATACTATAGTATTCCGAATTCTAATTGGTATATGCCTCTTATTTAAGAGTAACTGAAGCTCCAGCTTCTTCCAATTTAGCTTTGATTTCTTCAGCTTCTGCAGTTGCAACGCCTTCTTTAACAAGTGCTGGTGCACCGTCAACAAGTTCTTTAGCTTCTTTAAGTCCAAGACCAGTGATTTCACGTACAACTTTGATAACGCCAACTTTTTTGTCGCCTGCAGATGTCAATTCAACGTCGAATGAATCTTTAGCAGCACCAGCGTCAGCAGCACCAGCTGCAGCAACAGCTACAGGAGCAGCTGCAGTTACACCAAATTCTTCTTCGATAGCTTTTACAAGGTCGTTCAATTCAAGGATTGAAGCTTCTTTAATTTCAGCAATAATGTTTTCAATGTTCAATGCCATTGTTATTTCCTCCAAATAAGTTTTAAATTTTATAATAGTTTTTTCGTAGCTAGGCTACGCTGCGTAGCTTAAGATTAAGCTGCGTCTTCTTTGCTTTCTGCAACCGCTTTGACTGCAAGAGCAACGTTGCGCACTGGCGCTTGAAGTACAGAAAGGAGCATAGAAAGAAGTCCTTCGCGGTTTGGAAGAGTTGCAAGTGCAAGAATCTCTTCTTTAGATGCGACAGCGCCTTCGATTGCACCACCTTTGATTTCAAGTGCTTCAGCGTTTTTAGAAAAGTCGTTCAAGATTTTCGCTGGTGCGATAACATCTTCATTAGAAAATGCAATTGCAGATGGTCCAACAAATACAGATGCAAGATCTTCAAGACCAGCTTTTTCAGCTGCACGACGTAAGATTGAGTTTTTAATGACTTTATACTCAACTTCGCTTCCACGAAGCTCACGACGAAGAACTGTATCTTGCTCAACTGTCAAACCACGAGCGTCTACAACGACGATAGCTGCAGCAGCTTTCATTTTTTCAGCTACTACGTCAACTAGTTCCGCTTTTTTAGCAATAATTGCTTCACTCATTAGTGTGTTCACCTCCGTTATTATTTTGCTTGGGGAATTTTTCCAAAAGAAAAACGCGCCCAAACCTAGACACGAAAGTACAATACGCTTCTTTTTACATGATACGTTTTGTCCTCGGTAGGATACTTATGAGTCGAGCTCCCCTACTGTCTTAGGCAGTTTTTTCAAACCGTATATAAGTATAGCATAGTCAAAAAAAGAATGCAAGATTTTTGCAAACTTTTTTTAAAATTTTTTCGTGATTTTTCTTCTAAAGTTCTACTGTCAGGACTTGACCTTGCTTAACAACCTGTTCTCCAGCGATATAAACATCATCAACATCACTGGATTTAACAGCATAGACGAGATGAGAAAGCATATTCCCCTTAGGTTGGAGATGGATTTTGCCTTGTGGTTGAATAACAAGAAAATCTGCCTGCTTGCCAACTTCCAGACTTCCTATCTGATTTTCCATTCCTAGAACCTTAGCCCCTTCGATTGTCAGTGCCTTGAGAGCCATTTCGATAGGAAATTGGCTGGCATCTCCACTTTTCATCTTCTGAAGAAGGGCTGCTGTCCGTCCTTCCTCAAACATATCCAGATTGTTATTGGAAGCAACCGAGTCAGTCGCAATTCCCACTGCTACTCCCGCTTTTTGGAGCTGGATAATTGGAGCAATTCCTGATGCCAATTTGAGATTACTGATAGGATTATGCGCAATTGCCACTTGAGAAGTTGACAAGCGTTTAATTTCTCGCTCGTTTAATTCGACCCCATGAGCAAAGACAGACGGATGTTCTAAGTAACCCAGTTCTTCTAGAAAGGCGAGGGGGCGTTTGCCGTATCGTTTCAGGATAATTCCTGATTCCTCCTTGGTCTCCGCCACATGGATATGGATGGGAATGTCCAACTCTTTTGCCATATCCAGGCTTCCCTCCAACAAGTCCCTACTACAGCTGTAGGGAGAATGTGGGGCCACCATAACCTTGAAATTTGGATTTTCATATCCTATGATTGTCTCGATGATAGCTCGTGTTCTGCTTATAGTCTCAGCAGTTGTTTCTGTCTCTGAAGAAAAGAGGGTCGGTGAGAAATAACAACGCATCTTGGAAGCTTCTACTGCCTGATAAATTCTCTCAATATCCACTCCATTGGGATTATACATATCGTTGAAGGCTGTTGTTCCTGACTGGAGCATTTCTGTCAGCGCTTCTTTGACCACCTTGGTAGTCATATCTGGTGTAAACTCAGCTTCTGCAGGCCAAATATAGTCATTGAGCCATTCATGGAGATTGCTGTCATCTCGAATCCCTCTCAAGCCTGTCATAACAGAATGGGTGTGGCAATTGACCAATCCAGGCATGATCCAAGCTCCCTGATAGTCTATAATCTGCTCAGCTTGCTCTAAAATCTCTGACTTCTCTTGACCAACATAGACGATTTGAGAACCCTTAACTGCTAAGATTCCATCCAGATAAACATGGAAATCTTGGTCACAAGTCACGATATTTACATGCTGATAGACTTTCATTATAGGCTCCTTTTCTATAAGACAATTTACAGTGAATAATTTTTCTAGCTATTGTAACAAAAAAGTCACCCGAAGGCAACTTTTTTCGTCCATAAAATTTCAAAAGAGAAAGGCTTATTCTGAGCTAAAAGCTGCAGCTTGCTGCATTTGGTAATACTTGCCTTTTCTAGCCATGAGGTCCTGATGGTTCCCATACTCAACAATGTCGCCATCCACCAAGACAAGAATCAAATCTGCATCTTGAATGGTTGACAAGCGGTGGGCAATGATAAAACTTGTGCGCCCCTTCATGAGTTTGGCAAAGGCATCCTGTACCAGCACTTCTGTCCGCGTATCAATGGATGAAGTTGCTTCGTCTAAGATAAGAATCTTTGGAATAGCCAGAAAGACTCGGGCGATGGTCAAGAGCTGTGCTTGACCGACAGAGAGAGATTCTCCTGCATTTTCCAACTTGGTATCATATCCTTGTGGCAACTGTTGGATGAAAAAGTCCGCATTGGCTGCTTTGGCAGCAGCAATCACTTGCTCCCGACTAGCATCAGGATTGCCGAAGGCAATATTGTCATGAATGGTCCCTTGCTTGAGCCAGGTTTCCTGTAGCACCATGCCAAACTGCTGGCGTAAAGTGGCACGACTATAGTCATAAATGGAACGACCATCCAGCAAGATATCTCCAGAGTTAATGGGATAAAAACGCAAGAGAAGATTGATAAGGGTTGATTTTCCAGCACCTGTCGGACCAACAATAGCCACCTTGCTACCAGCTGGGATATCGATGGATAAGTCCTTAATCAATATCTTCTCAGGATGGTAGCCAAAATAGACATGTTTAAAGGAAATAGCTCCCTTAACCTGGTCACTGGTCAAAACTTCCTTACCTGTTTCAGCCACCTCAGGGCTCTCTAAGACAGCATAAACACGCTCTGCGCAAGCCAAGGCACTTTGCAACTCAGCTAGCACTGAAGAAATATCATTAAAAGGCTTGGTGTACTGTTGAACATAGTTCAAAAAAGTCACTAAGCGTCCAATGGTCAAGGTGGACCCCATCATGATACGATAAGCTCCTACTCCAGCTAGAAGGGCATAAATGAGCGCATTGACAAAACGAGTCGAAGGATTAACCGTTGAAGAATAAAAGATAGCTGACTGCGAATAACCTGCATAGTTGTCATTAGCCTCACGCAGTCTTTGGATAAATTCTGCCTGAGCATTAAGGGACTGGATAATGGTCTGCTGGCTCAACGATTCTTCAATTAATTGTGTCTGAATCCCCCTTGTCTCTGTTTGCTTTTGGAAGAGATGATAGGATCTCTTGGCAATAAAGCGTGAAATCACCATAGACAGTGGCGTCAACAGCAAGACCAAAAGAGTCATGAGGAGATGAATTTGAAGCATGGCTAGAATACTAACCAAAATCATTAAGACGCCAATAAAAAATTGGTTAAAAATCATGGTCAAGCCGGCTGCCAACTGTTCTATATCTGTGGTCACACGACTGACCATCTCTCCACTGCCTTGCCGATCCACAAAAGCAATCGGTAACCGATGGAGCTTATGGATGATTTGCTCTCGCAAGTCTCTGGTATAAGAGAAGATTAGGCGATTATAGAGAAGAGGATTGACCCACTGCACAAGGGTATTTCCTATGACCACCAAGATCATTTGGAGAAAAATCTGCCAAAAAACTGGTGAAGAGTCAGTCACTAGGACTTGGTCGATGACCTGCCCAATCAGAATAGGTAGATAGATCGATAAACCAACTTGGGCAATAGTTCCTAGAAAGGCTAGGAAAAGGAGTAAAGGATGACTTGCTAAATCTTTGGCCAAACGTTTGAGCGTCTGGTTTGCAGTTTGTCGTCTCATGCTAGTCCTCCTTTCCATGTTGGGATGCATTGATTTCGCGATAGACTTGACTGGATTTCATCAAGTCCTCGTGCTTGCCGATAGCTAGGAGCTCACCTTTTTCCAAGAGGAGAATCTGGTCAGCCATCTTTAAAGTCGATGTTCTTTGAGAAATCAAGATTAAGCTCGTGTTTGGTAAGTTCTCTCGAATAGCCTTCAACAGCTTGGACTCTGTGATGGTGTCGAGGGCCGAGGTCGCATCATCTAGGATGAGAAACGGAGCCTGGCGCAAGACTGCTCGTGCGATAGACAACCGTTGTTTTTGTCCACCTGAGAAATTTCGACCTCCTGCCTCAACTAGGGCATCCAAGAGTCCTTCCTTATCACTGACAAAATCCTTGGCTTGTGCAATTTCCAAGCCCTGCCAAAGTTCTTGGTCCGTTACTTCTTGATTGAAACCTAGAGTCAAGTTAGAACGAATGCTTCCTTTAAAAAGTTCGACTTTTTGGGGCACATAGGCAATCCAAGACCGCCATTCCTCTAAATTACGAGGACTAGATCCATCTCGATAAAGGTCTATGCTCCCCTTGTCTGCTGGATAAAGTCCAAGGATGAGTTGCACCAAGCTTGATTTACCAGAACCCGTTCCCCCAATGATACCAAGGATTTGTCCTTGAGTCATATCAAAGGAAATGTCTCTCAGAGAAGGCTGGGCCGCATCAGGATAGGTAAAGGTCAGTTCTTGAACTTGTAAAACCTGATTGCTGGTAACTTGCTTTTTCTCTAATTCTGAATGGATGTCTTCTGGAGCCTCAGCAAAGACTTCCTCGATTCGCTTAGCTGAGATGTAGGACTGGTTGAGAGAATTGATCAGCATGGCTAGCTTGACCAATTCCACCAAGATCTGTAGGAGATAATTAATAAGGGCAATGAGAGCGCCTTGACTGAGCAATCCTCCTTGAATAAAAATATAGCCTTGCCAGATAATGACTAGGAGAGTTCCATTTACAATCAGATAGGTCAGGGGTGTTAATAAACTAGACCAGAAGCCTGTTTTTTCTTGCAATCTGGCATAAACTTGGTTAAGGGTTTGAAAAATCTGTAACTCTCGTTTTTCTTGACCAAAAGCACGAATAACCCGCATCCCTTGTAATTGCTGGCGCGTTTCCTGAACCAGCTGATCCGTTTTCTTTCTCAGACTGCTGTAGAGAGGATTAACCAGTCTAGAGAGCCCTACAATAACAATGGTCAAAATGACAACCATGACCAAGAACCAGAGAGTCAGCTCAGCTGAGATTCGATAGGCCATAAAAATGGCTCCAAAAACGATAATAGGCGCTCGTAAAAAGAGACGCAGGAATTGATTGATACCAGTCTGAATCTGGTAGGTATCCGAAGTCAAGCGAGTGACCAAGCTAGAAGTGGTCAAACGATCTCTGCTGTCCTTGGGCAAGGAAAGAATATGGCGATAGAGGTCACCTGTCAATTCTTTGGCAAATCCAACCGCAGCCTTAGCTGAGTAGAACTGGGCTATTAAGGCCACTACAACACCAATCACTGCAAAAATAAGGAGCAGGCCAATCTGCATCCAGAGATGATTTTGATTTCTCTGGGGCAAGGATTGGTCAACAATCCCAGCAATCACCATGGGAACCAAGAGCTCAAAAACAGCTTCTAACAGCTTGAACAAGGGTGCTAAAATCGATTCCTTGAAGTAGGGTTTAAAGTAAGATAATAGGTGTTTCATAGATCCCTTCTATTCGTTTTCTAGAAATAAAGAAAGTGGGAAGTGCCCACCCTCTCTGTTTTATTTGCTTAAGTAAGGCAGTAGATAGCCATATCCTTCCTCTTCCATCTCATCCTTGGCCACAAAGCGCAAGGAAGCAGAATTGATACAGTAACGGAGGCCACCAAACTCACGCGGTCCATCTGTGAAAACATGACCCAAGTGAGCGTTTCCTGACCGAGAACGAACCTCGATTCGCTCCATTCCATGACTCAGGTCCTTGTAGTAGTGAATCAATTCCTTAGAAATCGGACGACTAAAACTTGGCCAACCACATCCTGAGGCAAACTTATCCTTGGCAAAAAAGAGTGGCTCACCTGTCGTGATGTCTACATAAATTCCCTCTTCAAAGGTTTGGTCATAGGCATTGGTAAATGGAGCCTCTGTAGAAGCTTCTTGGGTAACACGATAGGATTCTTCAGATAAACTGCCCTTTAACACCTCTTGACTAGGCTTTTCATAGTTAGAGGCATCAATCAATGGCTTCTCAGCATCGGTCACATCGATATGACAGTAACCTGAAGGATTCTTCTTAAGATAGTCTTGGTGGTAATCTTCAGCCAGAATGTAGTGGCGAAGTTTCTCCACCTCTACTGCAATCTTTCGCCCAAGCATGCGCTCCTGCTCCTGCACCACTATGAAGATAGCTGGCAAGTCTGCTTCATCCTGATAATATATACCGGTCCGATACTGACGTCCACGGTCATTCCCTTGTTGATTGACTGATAATGGATCAATAACACGGAAATAATAAAGTAAAATCTCTCTGAGTGACACTGCCTTCTCATCATAAATTACCTGAACCGTTTCTGCATGGTCTGTTTCCTTGAGCAGCTGGTAATTGGTCGTTTCGACTTGTCCATTAGCGTAGCCAACACTGGTTGCTAGCACTCCAGAAATGCGTGAAAAATATTCCTCTAGGCCCCAAAAACAACCACCTGCTAGATAAATTTCTGCCATCTTTATTTCTCCTTTATCAAGTTTTTAACTCGAATTCTTTTCAAAAAAAGGATAGGAAGCCCTCTGGTCGAGAGTTTCCCCATCCTATCTTCTATTCTTTATTTTGCTTCGACACGGACACCTTGGGTATCAACCTTCAAGTCATGAAGCTTTCCTTTGAAGGGTTGCTTTTCCAATTCTGCCTTAATCGTTGGCATCTTGTCATGAGAAGCCAAGACCATAACTGTCGGCCCAGCACCAGAGAGGTAGGTTGCATAGGCACCATTTTCTTTGGCCACTTGCTTAATCGTCGCAAATTCTCTCACCAAGTCCTGACGATAGCGCTCGTGGAAGAGGTCTCCCTCGATTGCTTGCCCAGCGGTCACCATGTCTCCTGCCAACAAGGCGGCAACAGCCACATTGGCGATAGAACTAGCCGCAACAGCTTCCTTGTAAGATAATTTCTTAGGCAAGACGCCACGGCTGTCTCGAGTACGCAATTCATAGTTTGGAATGTAGGCTAGAAAATCACATTCTGGGAAGTCTGCTACGATAGCAGAAACTTGTCCATCAACAGAGCTTGCAATAACGAGATTACCATAAATGGCTGGAGCCACATTGTCAGGATGCCCTTCAATCTTAGTCGCTAACTGCAATTTTTCATGGTCTGACAAGTTGAGCTGACCCAGTTGGTTGGCTAGTTCAATCCCAGCTACAATAACCGAGCTGGAAGAACCCAAACCACGCGCCAAGGGAACATCACTGGTCATTTTCAAGCGTCTTGGCTGCAAGTCTGGTACAATTTGCAAAGCGATTTTGAGCAAGAGATTACGCTCGTCATGTGGTATCCATTTGCCAATCTGGTGTTCAATCAGCCACTCATCTCGTTCTTCACATACCTCAATTTGAAGATACTTGGTTATAGCTACACCGACCGAGTCAAAACCTGGCCCGATATTGGCACTGGTTGCAGGTACAATAATCTTCATCTTATTCTCCTAGCACCTTGAAGGTATTCAAAAGATCGAATTCTGAAACCTTCTTCAATTCAGCTGAAACATTTTCAAGCTGGGCTTTATTAATCTTGTGTGTGATAATCACAACACGCGCCTTATCACCTTCTTTGCCATCTTGGAGGATTTGCTTGAAGGAAATATCTTGGGCATTAAAGATTTCAGCCAACTTCAAGACCTGACCTTTTGAGTCTGGTGCCAAAATTGAGAAGTAGTAATTAGCTTTGACATCTTCAGGATTTGCCAAGGCCAAGTCACGGCTGTATTCGTTGAAGTCTTTACCGATGGTTCCATCATTCAGGCGACGAACGATACGGACAATATCTGCTACAACACTTGTTGCAGTTGGTTTTTGACCAGCACCTGGTCCATAGTACATAGACTCACCAATACCGATAGATTCTACAAAGACAGCGTTCATTACCCCATTCACACTGGCAAGTGGATGCGCTTTAGGAAGGAAGGTTGGAGTCACTTCTGCAGCAATTCCTGAAGGAGTTTCTTCGATAGAACCAACCAATTTCACTACATAACCAAGCTCTTGAGCTACAGCTACGTCTTCTGGTGTGATATTGCGGATTCCCTTGTGGGCTACATCATCAAAGGCAACCTTCATGCCAAAGGCAAATTGGCTCAAAATCACCATCTTGTAGGCTGCATCAATCCCATCTACGTCATTTGTAGGGTCGCTTTCTGCAAATCCAAGTCTTTGTGCTTCCGCAAGAGCATCATCGTAAGACCAGCCTTCTTCCACCATCTTGGTCATCATGAAGTTAGAAGTTCCGTTGACTACTCCAAGCACGCGCGTGATTTTATCAGAAGCCAAGGAATTTGCTAAAGTACGAAGGATTGGAATACCACCAGCTACTGCTGCTTCGTAGTAAAGTGCTACCTTGTTAGCTTTAGCGATTCCTAACAATTCTGCACCATGGACAGCCAAAAGATCTTTGTTAGCAGTAACAACGTGTTTGCCAGCCTCCAAGGCACGAGTGATAAAGGTTTTAGCAGGTTCGATACGCCCCATCAATTCCACTACGATCGTAATGTCTTGATCTGACAAAATGTCATCCACATTGGTTACAAAGTTAAAGTCATTCCCTGCTGCAAGCAAGCGATTCTTTTCATCTTCATCCTTGACCAATACCTTGGCAACTTCAATATCTGAATGTGCTGATTGATTGATTTTTTCTCCATTTTCCTTTAGGAGGAAAGGCACACCACTTGCAACGGTACCAAATCCTAGTAAAGCAATTTTAACTGTCATGTTTGTCTCCTCGAAATTTTCTAATATAGCCATTATAACAGAATTTTGTGAAAATTCCTATTATAGTAAATCACTATTTCAGTCTAGAAAAGAAAAAACGAATCAGACGATTCGCTCTTCTTAAAATCTAGAAAAAGCTTTCCAGAAATGATTATCCAATCTTTTGCAGATTAAGTACTGCATCGTGATTCATCAAGACTTGGCCATACTCCTGCAAGACTGAGCGACTGATGTCACTATCGTCTGCAAACTCACGCATACGAGCCAACAGCCAAGCTGGATATGGACTTGGATGATTTTCAATATCCACTAAAATGGTCAAATAATAGCGCTCGTTCATTTTGTAGAGTTCAGAAGTTTCCATCTCAAAAGTCACTGTCTGGGCAAAAGCCACCAAGTCAGCCAACTTAGCAAAAGAAAGGATGTAGTAGATGTAAGGTTCTTTCTTGCTCTCAGCTTCTTGTTCAGCCTGCTCCTGCTCTTCTTCCTTGGCTTCGACTTGCTCTAGAGATTGAATGGCTTCAATATCATCCTTGGTTTTGTCTGCGATGCTTTTTTCCAGGGTTTTGATAAATTCATCTGGCGACATTTGAGCCAATTCTTCCATGTCTGGCAAATCTGATAAGTCTTCAAAATCTAGATTTTGGTCAATCTTAGACTTGGTCACAAAGACATCTACCTTATCAGGTTTTGGAGTCACACGGAAGCTCAACATGCCTGTATCTAGAAAGCTATCAGGCATCTCTAACTCATCCAAGATAGCATAAAAGAACTCTTCTGTTTTTTCTTGAGGAACGAGAAAGTCAGCAATCTCCATGCCACGATCCATCAAATCCTCTAAAGACATCGTGATTTTCAAAGTTGTATCACTAATTTGTTTCATTTTCATTGCTAGTAACCTCATACTTTCAGTTCTATCTATTATACTAGATTTTTACGATTTTATCAAAAGAAGGCTCCTCTGTCGGGATAGATTTTCCATAGGGTCTTTCTGTAGGAGACTCCAAAAGAAAATTTCTACTAACAAATAGAAAAAGCCTTCAAAATCGACTCTTAGCCAACTTTGAAGACCTGACACATCAGAATACTTATAATTTAAAGGTTGCTACACCGAGGATAGAACGATTTAAGTTTCTGAGAACTTGAAGACTTTGCTCAAATTTCTTATAACGAGTCACTCCGTACTCTTCAACAAGAAGGACTGTATCTCTTTCCAAAAGCGATGGCACATCTTGTAAATCGACAAAATGCATTCCTTTTAAAGCCTCTTGATTTTGTTTCAATTTATCTAGGATAGCTTTGTTTGAGCTAACTATTGTTAATTCTTGTCCAGCATTTTTGTATGACAAGACATCTGCTAGGTTGGCAATTGTTGTGATCTCTGTTACAAAATCAATTTGATATTGAGAAAAATCACCTGCTCTATTGATTGTTGGGTTAAAGAGATAAACCAATACATTTCCCATCACAACCAAAATCACACAGACTACTCCAATAACAGCTAAACGGAGAATCAAATTCTTCACATTCAATCCAAGCGCTGTCTCACCATTTGCATTCAATTCTTTAGAGTTGATGGTTTCCAATTTTTCAATTTTTACATTTGCAAAAGTGTGTTTAAATTTCTCAATCAATCCATCAATTTTTCGCTCCAACAAGTCATTAGCATCTTTACTTGGTGTCAAAATTTTCACACCAACCCCTGCATCGTCAATCATATAGTAGACAGTCAGTTTTTTCCACCAATAATCATTCGTAGAATTTTTCAAGGTTGTTTCTGTCGTATCCAATTCACTGGCAATTTTTTTCAACTCACTAGAATCTACATCATTGAAAAGATAAGCTCCATTCAAATTCCCATCAATCAATTTCCCGTAGAAATCACTATAACCACCAATTTGATGATTCAAAATCGTTTTGGCTGAATCTTCTGGAGGAGTAATTTTATAGCTAAGATAAGTTGAATAACTTGTTGTGTCTTTGACAGTATTTTTATTCTTAACAGCTTTAATTGTAAATGGTACAGCAATAAGAGCAAATAAAGCTATGAGAGCTAAAATATTTGCTTTTCGTTTTTTGTAAAGATTTGCAAACAAATCAGCTACTGAATAATGTTCAAACATGATTTTTTTCTCCTTTGTTTAGTAAATACTGGTTTTCTTTTGTAAGCATTTTCGCTACGAATATAATCACAAGAACAATTCCCCAGAATTGCATTGTAAATAAATTGAAGAAACTTTCTGAAAAGCTACTTCTTGGCATAAAGAATAGATTATTCAAGATGAGTAGGGACAAGGCAAATAGGATTGTTCTAGAGCGATAGGCTACTTGCAACATGGCTATAAATAACATACCTAGCAAGAGACTAAGTAGAAAGACTCCTATCATACCATAGTCTGTATACAACTCCATGATATAACTACTTCCGATACCATGTCCTTTCAAGTAGTCCTTGTTCAAAACAAGATAGGATAGATTGTGGGCATAACTATTACTATCAATAGCTAGCTCCACACTATTGGTTGTATGTTCAAAGGCTTTTCCTCCGAAAATGGCCCCCAAACTTCCCCTTGCAAAATAATCAAGAACAGGACCAAAAGTAAAATTACGGAAATCTCGATAAGGGAGGCTACTGTTAAATAGAAAACCTCGAGCTAGAACACCAAAACTAGTCCCTTGTTTATAGATAAAGTCAAGTAAGATATCCCAGAAACCTGTATGGGAAACTTGGACATTATCCCGTACATAATTGAGTATTCCCATCGCTAACATGAGAATAGGAGAACCTACAAAAATTGCTAACTTTTCTTTAAATCCAATCCATTTTCCCTTTTCTGTTTGCTCACGCATAAAGTAATAAACGAAAGCAAATAAAATACTTAAAATAAAGGGATTTCGTGTCCCGATTACCAAATGAATAGTATTAGCTGCAATAAAGGAGACAAGCACTGCTGTTGCCTGCCATTTCTTTGGCTTGGTTGCCAAATACATACACATTGCATAGACCGTAAATGTTGATAAGATATAGGTAAAATAGGGCAGTTTACTTTCAAAGTTTGCATAGTAGGCATAGTAGGAAGTCTGCAAGCGATACAAGAGTCGTTCAAATAACCGAATGAAATAGAAAGGATAGGTCAGAAGAAAAACTCCTAACGATACAAAGCGCAACCGCTTGATATAAAACTCTTTTAGAGAATTTCCTATATTTGCTACTTTTATTTTCTTCCTAGCTATGAAGTAACGAGCCAGGACGCCTCCTGTGGTCAAGCCCAGAATCGAAACCATGACGACTATAAAGGCAAAGCGATAGGCTATGGGATGATAGGTATCTAAAGCACCATCCCTAAAGTAATCAATGGTCGGTCTTGATACCAGAAAGACAAAAATAGTTAAATAGAAAATAAAATGGATTAAATAATACTTGATATCATTCCAACAAGCAATTAAGCTACTAACCAGTAAGAACAATAAAGTAGAAAGCAAGCTAACGTTGTTATTATTAAACAGATACACAATTCCACTTACTAGCGTCAAGGCATAACTGACTAGGGTCAAACTAAATAATAATCGTTTTCCATCAATCACTTGCTCACCCCCGTTCTAATGTAATTTTTTAGATTTTTCAATATTTTTTAGTAATAAGAATCGATATAAGGAAATATTTATGAATAGAGCCAGAGCACCAATTCTTCTCCCCTTACGGAAAATTGAATTCCTAGCAATAGCAAAGGCATGGCCTTTTAAAAAACGATGAATCTGAGAATAGGCTTCAAACTGTTTATACTGATCATCTAGCAACATCTTATCCAGAATAAAAAAGTAGGCATAGGCTAATCTGAAAAAAGCAACCTCTTTCAAATCTGGATAGTTTTTCACAACTTCATTGTAAAACCTTTGGTAGATATCAATATAGGCTAAATCCTTCTCTGCATAGGGTTTAGTCGTAATACTATCCCCTCTATGGAAATAGTAATAATAGGGTTTGGTATTAACAACGTACTTCTTAGCCAACTTGATTAAATCAAAATGATAATAGGCATCTTCGTAAATCAATCCCTTTGGAAAGGATAGGGCAGTTGCAATCTGTCTCTTGATTAGCTTATTGCAAATCGTTCCAGGTATTTTTTCACCTATGAGGTATTCTCTTAAAAATGTTTGAGAATCACAGACAAAATAGTCATCCTGATTGGCTGATTGTGGACTTTCATCATTAGCATAGACATTCATGACACCACAGCTCGAAACATCCGCATCTTCTTGAATTAATTGCTCATATAAGCTCTGAATCATTTCTGGATGGATATAATCATCTGAATCAATAAAAATCAGATAATCTCCGTGAGCCTGCTTCATTCCATCGTTTCGTGCTTGCGACAAACCTTCATTCTTTTTATGAAGCACTGACACCCTATCATCTTGTTCAGCGATTGAATCACACAAGCGACCACTTTCATCCGTTGCTCCATCATCAACAAGAATGATTTCCAGATTCTGATAGGTCTGCTTCTGAATGGAAGCTATCGATTTTTCTAGGTACTGCGCCACATTATAGACTGGTACAATGACACTAATTAATGCAGTTTCCATGCTACTCCTCTAATAGTTTTTCTACTTGTTCGATTTGTTTGGCAATTGTGAATTGTTGAATGAATTGACTAGCCTCATTGACATCGAAGTTTGAAGCAGAGGTCATGTAGTCAGTAATTGCCTGAGCTGCCTCTTGATTGCTCTCAATGATTTGTCCAAATTGTCCGTCTTGGGATAATTCCTCAGCCCCTCCAACATCCGTAGAGACAAAAGGAAGTCCTAAACTCAAGGCCTCCACATACACTCCAGGAAAACCTTCTTGTTTAGACATAGACAAAAGAACTTTCATCTGAGATAAATACTGATAAGGATTTTTTTGATAACCAAGGAAATGTACATAGTCTTCAAGCTCATATTCTTTGACGCATTTTTTCAGTTCCTCTTCCATATCCCCAGCCCCGATAAAATAGAGATGATAGTTTTTTCCCTCTTGATGTAATAATCGTATCACTTCCACCACACGGTCAGAACCCTTATTTTCCTCAATCCGTCCAATAGTACAGATACTTTGAGGCGCAATCTCCATATCGATCTTCTCTTGAGATTTTTCTAGAATACTCTTAAAATCATATCCATTGTAGACCGTCTGTAATTTCGAAGCATAATCTGGATAGACTTCCTTGATAGAATTGCTGGTCTTTTTTGAAATCCCTACAATTGTATTCGCAGCATCCAACTGGCGTCTATGTGATTCTCTTTTGGAGCTATCCTTAAGAAATTCTTCGATACTTCCATGAATCCAAGAGATCTTCTTGACTTCTTTTCTTTTAGAGAACAAAAGTGGAGGATTCATAATGGTAAAGGAAACCTCAACATCATAGTCATCTTTCACCAGTAAGCGACGTGTCAATCTTGGAAAATAAACTCTCATTCTCCACAAAAGAGCTCGTAACCATCTGGCTTGGCGATAATCCTGAAGGGATTTTAAAATGCCTACATGCTTGGGAACAGATTCGTATCCCTTGTCAAAGTGCTCCATTTCAAGAATATCAATATCATACTTTTCTGGATCTAGATTTGAAACAATGGTCGACAGAATCTTCTCTGCTCCACCCCCGAGAGAAAAAGACCACATAAAAAATAAGATTTTTTTCTTAGCCACCATATTCTCCCTTGTATTCTGTATAAGACTTATCCATATCAGCGATGACAGCATCATGATGCGGTACTTGCTTGTCTGCTGGCGGAGGAGTCATATAATCGCCAAAAGCAGTACTGAGATAGGCATCATAGCCAACTGGAATGGGCATCTCTGTTCCTTCAAATGGCAAGAAGAGATTATCTTCAAAGGATGCGATTGGGTACTTGTTTCTCATGTAGCCAGGACCTGAGCATAATTCTGTGATGCCATCGCTCTCATCCAGACTATACTTGGTCATTTCTTTCTCAGCTTTTTTCCAAATGCGATAACGGAGAGATTTTGGAGTCACTCCCAGTAAAATACGGCTTCCCCATTTCATGAGAGCTCCATGCTTTTCTGGAACAGTTTGGGCACAAAAGAGCGAATAAATCAAGGCCCAGCGAACCTGTTTCTTCCGCTCAGCTGGATTTTTCGGATAATAATCCAAAGGCAAGACATCTAAGGCCAAACCATGTGGTAAATTCAAATCCTGCTGATAAGGCTTAATACAGGTAGTTTCCTTGTCACGAATGGTAATAAAAAGATTGCGGTCAACAAAATCCTTGTTACTCTTCGACAAGAAATAACGCTCATCTGCATAACAAGGCCATAATTCTGCTAATTTCTCATAATCTTTACGAGGCATAAAAAAGTCTAGGTCGTCATCCCAAGGAATAAAGCCCTTGTTTCGAAGGGTACCAATAGCACCTCCTCCACAGAGATAACAAAGTAAATCATGTTCCTTGCAAAATGCAACAAAATATTCAGCCATCTCCAGGCTACGAGCCTGAATTGCTTTTAAATCAGTCATATTGTTCATTATTCTTTCTATCGTATCGTTCCATTATACCACAAATAGGGGGTGAAAATCTATTGCAGACTGTAAAAATCAAAGCCTGACTGCTATCCAAATAGCTATCAAACTTTGATTTTTCTGTCTTATCTTATCTCAAGCCCATCTGAGACAATTTATTCTGATATTTATTTTGATCGACAAGCAAGCCCAAGCCTCCATAAACATCATAGGCATCTACCCAGTCACCAAGTTCTGGAATCGTCAATTTTTCAATACCATTTTGAACTCCGCCTAGGAAAGACAAGCCATTTGTTAACAGGAAGGTATAAGGAACATTCGTTGAGGTCATTGCGAATACCTTGCCAAGTGCCTCTGAGCCTGTAAAGAGCTTGGTTGGATCTTTGATTTGCTGAAGAACTGCTGTCAGTACTTGTTGCTGTCTTTTGGTACGGCCGTAATCCGCCTCATCATCATCACGGAAACGAGCATAATTGAGCAAGGTCGAGCCATTCATCTGCTGTTTTCCGACTTTGATGGTTTGGGTTGGAGACTCAGTCTCAGTAGCGTGTAAATCATCTCCGACTGTAGCTTCTGTTAGTGGACGCCCATTCAATGTTGAAAATTGAGCATCAATTGTCACCCCATCAGGGAAAAGTGTGTCAATCGCTGTAGCAAAGGCCTGAAAATCGACCAAGGCATAGTACTTAATGTCCAAATCAAAATTATCTTTCAAAACTTGACGAACCATTTCTGCCCCTTTTTGCCCCTCTTGTTCTCCTAACTCATAGGCTACGTTTAACTTGTTATCCGTCTGTTTTCTACCGTTAATGACTTGACTGTAACCGTCTATATAAACCAAATTGTCACGCATGAAGCTGACCAGCTTAATTTTCTTATCTGAGCCGCCAACATTTAATACCATAATAGAGTCCGTCCGCGTCTCAGCACTATTTTGACCGATTCGCCCATCTGTACCCATGATCAAAATATTAACACCATCTCTGGTATCCTGACCATTAAAAACTTCTACTTGAGCTGCCCTGGCATTGGCAATTTTATCTGGATTAGCATTGGTATAACCTTTCAAGAACATAAAAATCATACCCAATGCCAGACAAGCTAAGATAGCCAGTAAACCTGCGAAAATACGGCCCCATCGTAGCTTCCGCTTTTTGATTTTTTTCTTTGGAAGAGAATTGATCTTCTGGTATCTCTCAGAACGACTACGGCTATTATAAGAAGGAATCGAAGTGTTAGCACTTGACTTTCTATAATCCTCGGTCAATGCCTGACTTTCTGAGGGAGCGTCACTACTTGCCCTATTTAATTTGTCTTGCAAGTAAGCAAACTCTTTTTTTTCTCGCTCATTGAGGTAATGAATGTTCTTAAAGAGATAGTCATAACGCAACTGCTCGTGATGACTTAAAGGATTTTCTTTACTCATCTTCTCTCCTTTCCATGGTCTGATATTGGATAAATAGGATAGGCACCCAGAACTTTATACTGGATTCCAATCGCTTCTAATTCTTTTTGGGCAAAGTGGACCAAGTCCTTATCAGCATAATCCACATCAATAATGAAAAAGTATTCGCCCAACGCTGTCTTGAGTGGACGACTTTCAATTTTTGTCAGGTCAATTCCTCGCCAAGCAAAGGTCGAAAGAGCCTTGTAGAGTGCACCTGGAAGGTTGTCAGGTAAGGTCAAGGCCAAACTCATTTTTTCAGTTTGTGCTTGCAAGGGAATAGCTGCACCTTCAGCTCCCAGAACCCAGAAACGTGTGAAATTGGCTTCCATTTCCTGAATATCCTCAGCAATCAGTTCCAAGCCATATTCTTCGGCAGAACTTCTAGGTGCAATGGCCGCAAAGGGCTGGTCTGGATGTTCAGAAATAAAACGGGCCGCATAAGCTGTACTAGCTGTTACCTCGATTTGGGCCTCTGGATATTGTTCATCGATGAATTTCTTTCCTTGAGCCAAGGCCTGTGGATGTGAAAAAATCTTTTCAATCTTAGTATGTCCTGGAACCACCATCAACTGCTGATGAATAGGCTGAACGATTTCTGCAACTGCTTGAATGCGAGCCTGATGAAAAAGGTAGTCCAAGGTTTCATGAACACTACCCTCGATAGAATTTTCAACTGGCACCACAGAATAGTCCACCAAGCCTTGCTCATAGGCCTTGATGACATCTGTAATATTGGCAAAGGCCTGCAATTCCTCATGAGGAAAAGTTGTCTGCACAACGTGATGTGAAAATGATCCCTTGGGACCTAGATAAGCAATTTTCATCTCAGTTCCTCTATAATTTCCTCTGGGCTTAACTTGGTCACATCCAAAACCCGACTGGCTACTTCCTCATACCAAGCCTGTCGTTCTTGGAAAATAGCTGCTAATCCTTCCTTGCTATTATTTAGAAAAAGTGGACGCTGATTGTCCTTATCAGCTGCGATACGTTGGTAGAGGGTTTCAAAATCTGCTTTCAGGTAGATGTTATCAGAATTGGTCTTGAGTAAATTGCGATTTCGCTGAGAAATGACTACACCTCCACCAGTTGACACGACTTGGTCTGTTTGTAGTAAATCAGCTAGGACTTCTGATTCTACTTGACGAAAGGCCGCTTCTCCCTTTTCAGCGAAAAAATTCACAATGGACATACCTAAGCGCTTCTCTATCAGAGCATCCATATCAAGGTAATTAGGGTTCAAGCCTCTTGCAATGGTCGATTTTCCAGCCCCCATAAATCCTAGCAATACCTTAGCCATGAATCAAGTTCTCCAAATCATCAAAGAAACTAGGATAGCTGGTATTGATGGCTTCTGCACGGTCAAGATCCACCTCTCCATCTGCAACCAAGAGGGCTGCGATAGCTGTCATCATGCCGATACGGTGGTCACCAAACGTATTGACTCTAGCACCGTGAAGAGCTGATTTTCCTTTGATAATCATCCCATCTGCCGTAGGAGTAATATCCGCACCCATGCTATTTAAAGCGTCTGCCACAACCTGAATGCGGTCTGTTTCCTTGACCTTTAGCTCCTCAGCATCCTTGATAACTGTTACACCTTGGGCTTGAGTCGCAAGCAGGGCAATAATGGGCAATTCATCAATCAAACGTGGAATCAAAGCGCCACCAATCTCTGTTCCTTTCAAGTCAGAAGACTCAACAGTCAAAGTAGCAGATTTAGCGACTGGATCGATTTCAGTTATTTCCAATTTTCCACCCATGGCACGAATGACATCGATAATACCGGTGCGCGTTTCGTTGATCCCCACATTCTGCAGCACTACACGAGAATTTGGAACAATCAAACCTGCGACTAACCAAAAGGCTGCACTGGAAATATCTCCTGGCACGACAACCTTTTGTCCAGTCAGTTTTTGTGGTCCTTGGACTGTGATTTTCTTGCCCTCCACACTTAAATGGCCACCAAATTGTTGCAACATATCTTCAGTATGATTACGGGTGCACTCTTTCTCGATAATAACAGACTCCCCCTGAGCCTGCAAGGCCGCAAACATCAAGGCTGACTTGACTTGGGCAGAGGCAATTGGCAACTCATAATAAATAGGTCTTAGGTTTTTTGTCCCTTTTAAGTGAAGGGGAGGCAAGTCTCGCTCAGTTTGCCCTGAAATACTAACGCCCATTTTTTTCAGTGGAAGGGTCACACGATCCATAGGGCGTTTGGATAGACTGTCGTCTCCGAACATCTCTACTTCGAAGTCGGCCCCTGCAAGGACACCTGAAATCAGGCGAATCGAGGTGCCAGAATTTCCCATATCAAGGGCATTTTGCGGAGCTTTTAGGCCGTCCATACCGACACCTTGAATGGTAATAACCCCATCTTTATCCTCAATATCAACACCAAGGTCACGAAAAACTTTAATAGTTGAGAGCACGTCCTCGCCCCTTAAAATATCATAAACCTTTGTCTCACCCTCAGCCAAACTTCCAAAGATAATGGAACGGTGACTGATAGACTTGTCACCTGGAACGCGGATACTGCCATGTAAGTGGCTAATGTTTGTTTTTAGTTTCATACTGGACCTCATACTTGCAATACTTTTACCTATTTTATCATAAAAAGCCAGAAATTCCTTAAAAATTCCTGACTTTAGGATTGTTATTTTCTTATTTTAGCAATTCTGAAACTGGTTCGAAAACAATTTTTTCAATGTCAGAAAGGTAAATTGCCAATTGTTGTTGCTTGGTAAAGAATTCTGACAAGAGGCTATTCCCCTGAATCTGCTTGCCAAAGTTTTCCATCTTCGCTTGGAAGGAAGCATCTGGCATTTGACCTGTCTGCGCTAATCTTTGAATTTCCTCTTGGAAAGCAACATATTCTGTAAATATTTTACTTGCCTCAGCATCTGCTGCAATCGCATCTTTAGCTGCTTTGACAGCCTTGTATTCTGGCAATTCGCGTAGACCGCGACTGAGTTCGTTTGCACTATCGTAAATATTTGACATGATTTTCTCCTTATTTATTTCTTTTAAAATTAATAGTCACTCTGTGGTCTTTATTATTGTGCAATCACTTTTATATGACCTCTTGAATGTCCATTGCTTAATTCCTTATCTGGTATATACTCTATCTTCAAAGTTCCTAAATTAGAACCTGTTTTTATTTCATTTGGCATAAGATTATCAAAATAGTTATTTATCTCATCATCAGATAAGGATGATGAGATCGATTTAACAATATCATGAAATACTTCTTTCATTCCTGCAACACCAGATTCACTATTTTCATTTGTCTGATTTATTGTTACATTGATTTTATCAGTATCATTTGCATGTAAAAGTTCCAAGTAATATCCGTAGCTTGATGCGAAATATTTTATTTTTGTATTTCATTTTTTGATATTTTATAATGGGCTATTAGAATTTTGATTATAGCTATTGATAAACTCATTAATAATTCTATCGTCTACATACTTTGAATTGATTTTCTCTTAACTTATTTCCTTGTCGGATCGTTCATTTTTTGTCTCAACACTTGCTTCTGAAGTAGTTTTCACATCTTTTTTAACAACGTAAGCTCTAAGTAAGATAAAAGAAATAAAGATAACACCAAATATGAATTTAGGTTCTATTTTAGGCATAATTTTCTCCTTATTTGATAACGACTGTGTAGTCGGTATTTTCTGTTATGAGGTGCTCGGCTCGTTCTAAATCTTGAGCATTTTTAAATGAGATTTGTAGAATCCCGTGAATATCCTCACGGTTTTCCTCGTTAATGCGGATGTTAACCAAAGAAGTTCCACGTAGTAGTTCCAAAATCCGTAAGATGACATCTTCTTCATCAGGAACATCAACATAGAGATCGTAAGAACTGTCCACACCACCACGTTTATGAATTTCCATGGCCTGACGCTTCTCACGCGCTTGATTGAAAAAGTTCCAAATCTGCTCCTCATCTCCCTTACTGATGGCTTGTCCAACCTCATCTAAGCGCTCCTTGAAATCCGCAATTCGATCCAGAATGGTCTCACGATTGGACAAGAGAATAGAAGTCCACATGCCCGGCTCGCTTTCCGCAATTCGGGTCATATCTCGAAAACCACCGGCCGCAAAGCGCCTTGCCATCTCATGTTCTTGAGCATAGACCGCAGTCTGCTCCATGAGACTGGAAGCCAGAATATGAGGAAAATGGCTAATCTGAGAAGTCACACGATCATGCTCTTTGGCATCAATTTCGATAAAGCGAGCATGAAGACCTGAAAGCAGATCCTTCATTTCCTCAAGCGTATCCTGACTTGTCAGGCTCGAAGGTGTGAAGATATAGTAGGCATTTTCAAAGAGATTGACATCCGCAGAAGCTGCTCCTGTCTTATGACTACCAGCCATGGGATGGGCCCCGACAAAGCGAACAGGCTTGCCAGCCAAATACTGCTCCGCTGCATCCACAATGGCTGACTTGGTCGAACCGGCATCTGAAATAATCACACTTTTTTTCAAGTCCAAGTCGGCCAACTCCTTAATGAAAGCAATGGTTTGTTTGATTGGCAAACTGAGGATGATGATATCTGCCAAAGGAGCAAAACTGGCAAAATCATCCGTTGCACGGTCAATCATGCCTTCTTTCAAGGCGATATCTCTCGAAGCTTGACTGCGATTATAACCTAAAATTTCATAGTCTGGATGATCACGTTTGATACCAAGTGCCATAGAGGCACCAATCAAACCAAGACCTGCGATATAGATTGTTTTTGCCATAGGAACTCCTTAATAGTTCTTTGTATAGTCTCGGTGTTGGGCTACCGCTTCTTTTAATTCCTCTAGATTGTCTGATGAGAATTTTTCGAGGATTTCTTGTGCCAGAACCGTTGCCACAACGGCTTCCATGACCACTCCTGCAGCTGGAAGGGCGGTCGGATCACTCCTTTCCACAGTTGCCTTGTAAGGCTCATGGGTTTCGATATCCACACTCATGAGTGGTTTGTATAGAGTAGGAATGGGCTTCATCACGCCTCGAACAACAATCGGTTGCCCATTAGTCATACCACCTTCAAATCCACCTAAATTATTGGTACGGCGGGTATAGCCATCTTCTTTAGACCAAAGAATTTCATCCATAACTTGGCTGCCTTTACGATAGCCAGCTTCAAAACCAAGACCAAATTCCACCCCTTTAAAAGCATTGATAGAGACAACTGCTTGGGCAAGTCTGGCATCTAATTTTCTGTCCCATTGGACATAGGAACCAAGACCAACTGGAACACCTCCGACGACTGTCTCCACAACCCCACCGATGGTATCACCGTCACGCTTGATTTGGTCAATATAATCCTTGATTTCCTGTTCCCTTTCTTGGTTGACAATAGAAACTTCTGACTGGGCAGCTCTTTCCTTAATCTCAGCAACTGTGAGATTCTCAGGGACATCGATTTCCTTGCCACCAAAGACTACGACATGGTTGGCAATCTCCATATCCAGCTCAGCCAAGAGGCGTTTGGCTACTGCCCCAACTGCCACTCGCATAGTTGTTTCACGAGCTGATGAACGTTCCAAGGAATTTCGCAAATCATCAAAACGGTACTTGATGCCCCCAACCAAGTCGGCATGACCTGGACGTGGATGGGTGATTTTTCGTTTGCTTTTAAGGCGGTCTTCAATGTCCTCCGCAGACATGATATCCAGCCATTTCTGATGGTCCTTATTGACGACATCCATGGTAATGGGAGCCCCAGTAGTCTTCCCATGGCGAACACCCGAAGTAAAGTCAACCTGGTCGCTCTCAATCTTCATACGACCACCGCGGCCGTATCCACCCTGACGACGTTTCAAATCCTCATTGATGTCCTTTGCTGTCAAAGGAAGTCCAGCTGGAATTCCTTCAATGATAGCCGTCAGACGGGGACCGTGTGATTCTCCTGCAGTTAAATATCTCATACACTCTCCTTATTTTACCAAGTAGTCTTTCATCTCTTCCAGAGAAACTGGGTGAATGGTCGCTGAGCCAAGCTCTGGAACCAAGACCAATTTCAAGGTATTGCCACGCGCCTTCTTGTCATGTGTCAAAGCCTGATAAAGCTTGTCAACATCCCAGTTTTCATAGTCAACAGGTAGTCCAAATTTCTGACACATCTTTGTGATAGATTGCGTAATGCCAGCTGGCATGAGTCCCTTTTCCTCAGCAACCTTGGAAATCTGCACCATTCCCATGGCTACAGCCTCTCCATGCATGACCTTGCCATAACCGGCAGTCGCTTCAATAGCATGACCAATAGTGTGGCCAAAATTGAGGTAAAGGCGTACACCATTGTCCAGCTCATCCTCAACTACCATCTTACGCTTGACCTGACAAGAATGTTCAATCAAGGTCTCTGCATGTTCCAAAATGCTCTCAACAGAACCATCCAGCTCCGTCAAGAGAGCCCAAAGTTCTGGATCCTCAATCAAGCCATACTTGATAACTTCACCCATTCCTTCAATCAACTCTCTTTTTCCGAGGGTTTCAAGAACAAGTGGGTCAATCAGAACCCCATCTGGCTGGGCAAAGGTACCCACCATATTCTTGGCAAATGGAGTATTGACGCCCGTCTTTCCACCGATAGAAGAATCCACCTGAGCTGTCAAGCTGGTCGGAATCTGAACAAAGTGAATGCCCCGCATATAGGTAGAGGCTACAAAACCAGCCAAGTCCCCAACGACACCGCCACCAAGAGCCACGATTCCATCGCTACGAGTCAGACCTTGCTTGACTAAAAATTCATAGACTTTCTGAACAGTGGTCAAATTCTTTCTTTCTTCACCTTCTAAAAAGTCAAAAACAGCTACCTGAAAACCAGCATCTTCTAGGCTGAGCTTTAACTTCTCTGCATAAAGAGAAGCTACATGGTTGTCTGTTACAATGACCACTTTTTGTGGTTGCCAGAGTTCTCGCAACCATTGGCCAGCTTGAGCCAGACAACCTTTTTCAATCTGAATATCATAAGGATGATGAGGAATATCGATTCTGATTTTCATAGGAGAATCTCCCTTTCTTTATTGGTATTTTTCTGTTAAGGACTGCCAAATTTCTTCTGTCGGCATTTCCTTGCCTGTCCACAGTTGAAAAGCTTCTGCAGCTTGATAGAGCAACATCCCCAGACCATTGACGGCTAGATTGCCCTGATTTCTAGCCCATTTTAAAAATGGCGTTTCAAAGGGTTGGTAAATAATATCTGCTACTAAAAGAGTTTCTGATAAGACAATGCTTTTAGGAACTGGAGATGATTGACCGTCCATTCCTACACTTGTCGCATTGACCAGTAAATCCGACTCGGCAATCCTTGCTTGCAGTTCAGAAACATCTTCTAAAGCATACAAGTCCACTTCAAAGCCTGTTTGCTCCTGTAACTTGTCAAGATAAGGTCTTGTTTTTTCCATGGAAACTGAACGAACAAAGACCGAAATCTGACTGACGCTGTCCAAAATAGCTTGTGCTAAAATGGACTTGGCCGCACCACCTGCACCCAGCAGGGTCATCTTCTTACCTGTAATTGTAAAAGAAGGCAAGCTCTTAAAAAATCCCTTGCCATCTGTATTATATCCAATTAAATTGCCATTCTCATTGACAACCGTATTAACCGCACCAATCAAGCGCGCTTCATCACTCAGCTCATCCAAATAAGGAATCACCTGCTCCTTATAGGGCATGGACAGGTTGATGCCAAACATCTGGTAGCGACGAATATTGGCCACTGTTTCTGCCAAATCACCCGCTTCAATCTCCCAAGCCACGTAAGCACCGTTGGTAGTTGTCGCCTCAAAGGCCCTATTGTGGATGAAGGGAGAAATAGAATGTTTAATAGGATTGGCAACAACTGCAGCTAAACGTGTATAGCCATCAAGCTTCATCCAAAATCTCCCTGATTTTTTTCATGCTAGCTAGAGAAATCTGACCAGGAGCACTAGCTTCATCCAGACTGGCAAAAGACCAACTCGAACCCGTCACATCCGCAGTGATACGAGAGACCTTGCCCACCTTACCCATAGAAATGGTCACATATTCCTGTTCAGGATTGAGGGTTTTAAAGCCTCGTGTATAGTTCATCAAGTCTAGCACATCCTGCTCCGTATGAGCCATCACCGCAACCTTGACAAGTTTTGGATTTAGGCTCGTCAACTCTGACAAGATTTCCATCATATTTTCAGGTGTTTCTTGGAAATTGTGGTAACTCAAAACGAGATTTGGGAAGTCCAGCATTTCCTCAAAAACATCCTTGTAGCTATAGTACTCAAAATCAATATAGTCTGGTTGATAGAGTTGCGCCACTTCCTTGATTAGATGGATATATTCTTCTGGAGAAAGGTCGATTTCTCCCCCTTCAGAGCGAGTTCGCAGGGTGAAAACCAACTCACGACCTGCAAATTTTTCAAAAATAGCTGGAGCTACCTGCAAAATCGCTTCTTTAGGCAGATAGTCGGCACGCCATTCAATAATATCAGCATCTTGATACCTTGTGGCATCCAGAGCCTGAGCCTCCTCTAAACTTCTTGGCATTACTGAAACGATTAATTTCATTTACTAACCTTCATACTAATCACCTTGAGGTAATTACTACTTTCATCTTTTTTATTATAGGCGAAATCTGCTGGAAGACCGTATTTGTTTAAAATCTGGTAACTTCTTCCTGCAAAGCCTTTATCAATCTGTTCTGTAAATTTCTGGCGAGATACATTGGCAGCATTGGTACTGGCAATAATAATACCGCCCGGATTTAAAATCTCAAGGCTCTGGGAAATCAACTTATGATAATCCTTGGCCACAGAGAACGTTTGTTTTTTGTTCCGAGCAAAGCTAGGCGGATCTAGGACAATCACATCATAGGTCAAGTCTTTTCGTTTGGCATACTTGAAATACTCAAAAACATCCATGACTATAAAACGATGCTCGTCTGTGCTGAGCCCATTTGCCTGAAAATGGGCTTGAGACAATTCTCGTGAACGTTTAGCTAGGTCAACAGAAGTTGTCTGGCTTGCTCCTCCCATAGCTGCAGCTACTGAAAAGGCTGCTGTGTAGGAAAACATATTGAGCAAGGATTTGCCCATAGCCAATCCATCGACCAGACTACCACGAACCTCATGCTGGTCTAAGAAAATCCCTGTCATCAAACCATCATTCATAAAGACTTGATACAAGATACCATTTTCCAGAACAGTGAAAAAGTCAGGTGCTTCTTGACCATAAACATGGGCAGATTCATAGTCCAATCCCTTAAAGCGGAGCTTCTCATATGTCCCTAACACCTCAGGAAAAACCTGTCTAAAGGCTTCTGAGATAACCTTGCGAATCTGATAAACATAAGAGTTATACCAAGAAAAGACAGCATAGTCGCCATAAAGGTCCACTGTCAGACCACCAAAGCCATCTCCCTCTTGGTTGAAGAGACGAAAGGCAGTTGTCAAATCATCTTGATAGTAGGCTGTTCTCTTTTCTTTAGCTTGTCTAAACAGCGTTTCAAAGAAAGCTTGATTGAAGGTGATCTTGTCTTTACTGATAAACCAACCCAAGCCCTTATTTTGCTGGGAAAGGTAGGCAGTCCCAAGAAAGTTTCCATCTTGACTATGGACTTCTACTTCCTGATCCTTGAGATTGACATTCTCAAGATCACTGGCTTCTAGTAAAACTAGCCCCTTAGCGAGCTTCTTTTCAACCCTTTTGCTAACTCTTATTCTATTCATAACTACCATTATATCAAACTTTTAGCCAATTCTCAAAAAAGAAACTACCCTTGCTTTTTTACTCTTCTTTTAAAAAATGGTATACTAATACTAATAAAAAATTAGGAAGTAAATGTGTGAAAAGCAATTTTAACAAAATCCAAAAAGCCATCGGTACCAGACTGGGTTTTGTCCTAACCCTTTTAATCCTCTATTGGCTCAAAACCTTATTAGCCTATGCCGTTGACTTTAATTTAGATATTCAAGTAGGTAAGTTGCAGGGAAATTACCTTGCCTTTATCGCCTTTTTCAACCCCCTTCCTCTAGGACTACTCCTGCTGGCTCTAGCCCTCTATGCTCGCTCAACCAAGATCTTTTATGGTCTGAGTATAGCTATTTATAGCCTTTTATTCATTTGGCTCTATTCCAATGTCTTTTACTATCGAGAATTTAGTGACTTTATCACGGCTAATACCATGAAGGTGGTCAGCAAGGTGTCTGTCGGCACTGCGGAACTAGAGTTACTGCGTCCTTGGGATTTCATCTATTTTATGGATTTCCCATTGCTGGCTTTCCTTTTCTATAAAAAATTCATCCATTTAGATAGGAGGCCCTTCAAATTCCGCTCCAGTGTTGCTATCACTGCACTCTCAGCCCTGCTCTTTTCTGCTAATCTTTTCTTGGCTGAAATTGAACGTCCCGATCTCCTATCGCGAGGATTTTCGAATTATTATGTTGTCCGCGCCCTCAGTTTGCCAGCCTTTTTAGGCTATAGTGCCAACCAATCCTATAGCGCCAACAAAGAACGTGCCAAGGCCTCTGAGACTGATCTTCAACCTATTACAGATTATATTCAAGAACATTCTGCTAAGCCCAATCCAGACTATTTTGGCTTGGCCAAAGGAAAAAATGTGATTTATCTCCACTTGGAGAGTTTCCAACAGTTCCTACTTGACTATAAACTCAACATAGATGGAACTGAGCATGAAGTCACTCCCTTCCTTAATTCCCTCTACCATTCGCAATCAACCCTAGCCTTTTCGAATATCTTTAACCAAGTCAAGGCTGGTAAAACCTCAGATGCGGAAACCATGCTAGAGACCGGTTTGTTTGGACTTGACCAAGGTTCCTTCATGGTCAACTATGGAGGTACCAATACCCAGCAGGCTGCGCCTTTTATCCTATCAAAAAATGGCTACCAATCAAGTGCAGTCTTTCATGGTAATATTGGGACCTTCTGGAATCGAAATACAACCTACAAACAGTGGGGCTACCAATACTTCTTTGACGCATCCTATTTTACTAAGCAAGACAGTAGCAATTCTTTCCAATATGGTTTAAATGATAAAATCATGATGAAAGATTCTATCCAATATCTAGAGCACTTGCAGCAGCCTTTTTATGCCAAGTATATCACGGTGTCCAATCACTATCCCTATGCTAGCAATCTGACTGGCGATGAGCTAGGTTTCCCCTTGGCTAAAACCAAAGATGAAACGATCAATGGCTACTTCCAAACAGCCAACTATCTGGATAGTGCTATCAAGGCCTTCTTTGACTATCTCAAAGAAAGTGGCCTCTATGAAAAATCCATCATCGTCATCTATGGAGACCATTATGGAATTTCTAACTCCCGCAATCCTGACCTGGCTCCCTTGATTGGCAAGACTTCTGAGAACTGGTCGAATTACGACAATGCCATGTTGCAACGAGTGCCTTTTATGGTGGTCATGCCTGGCTATGAAAAAGGACAAATCATCAATACCTACGGTGGACAAATCGATATCTTACCGACTCTCGAACACCTCCTTGGTATCGAATCCAGTTCCTTCCTTCAAGTTGGACAAGACCTCCTATCACCAGACCACCAAGAAATCGTTGCCTTTCGAACTGCCAATTCCTTCGTCACACCAAAATATACCAGCTACGACGGAAGAACCTACTATACTGAGAGCGGTCTTGAAATCAGCAATCTTGATGAACAAGCTCAGACTGAACTAGAAATCGTTCGGCAGGCAGCCAGCCAACAGCTAAAAATCAGCGACCAGATTCAAACTGGCGATTTGATCCGTTTCTACCAAGCAGATCATCTTGGAAAAGTTGATACAGAAAGTATTTCTTATCTCAATTCTTTACCAATTCTTCAAAAGATTGAGCAGGAAAAAGGTAGTCAATCAACCAGTCTCTTTAGCCAACGACAAGGTAAGACCAGTACTGACCTGTTCAAAGCTCCAAGTTACCAAGAACTCCATCCAGAGTCTGCAGAAACTGAATCAAAATCACAATAAAAATGCTCTTCCGTCTTGGAGGAGCATTTCTTTTTATCAATGAAAATCAAAGAGCAAACTAAGAAAATAGCCTCAGGTCAACTCTGAGATTGTAGGTAGAGAGGTTGTAACTGCAATATATGTCTGTCAAGTTTAGTGACGTAGATAGTAGAAGAAAGATGAGGATATAAATCAGCTTCAGCAGGTATCTGGAAAATTTGATTCTATAGAGAAGCCTTTTGTTACAAACTTAATATACTATCAATAAATAATATCATAGAAGCAACAATAATTATAATTTCACCTATCTGCATAATTCTATTTCGAACTCTAAATATATGTTCTATCAAAAATACTTGAAAAAGACACATTATAGGAATTAAATTTTTTGAAATTGAAAAATATCCAAATAAATAAACTATAAACAACAAAAATAGAAACTTGTTATATTTCTTATTCATGACATTCCCCTCTTTATTTTTTGATTACCAATCTTAATAATTTACAACTACATTATAACAAACGACAAAATTCTTATTAACAAATATTGCCATTTTTTAAAATTTTTTGTGATTCTTACTTCGATATTGATTTTAGATGACTTTTCGTCTATACTTAGGTGTGAACACAAAGTGATACTTTGTGTGCGATAAACTATGAGCCTTTTGTGCCATATTTTTCTCCTTTCGCTTTACAATTGGCTTGAACACCTTTATTGTATCGCGTTTGGAGTTTTTTTGGTATAACCTTCGACACACGAGGCTGGGCAAAAAGTCTTTAAAATCAGAAAAACGCATAATATCAGATGTACTAAAATCTTGATATTATGCGTTTTATTGTGGAAATATTTTTTCGTTTTTTACTAAAATTGAGCTTTTCCCAGTCTATTTTAAAATGTTTGGCGTTTTGCTTTACGCTCTGCACGACCGCGAGCACGATTTTCGGCACGCTTAGTCTTACGGCGTTTTTCATCCACTGCCCATTGAATCTTCTTCTTATATCCCGGTTTGACTTTTTTCTTTTTCTTTTTAACCAAACCAATCATTTCGATATCAAGCTTATCTTGTTTTTTCTCACGGTTGGCACGACGATCACGGTCATAAGTATCTTGAAATTCCCCGTCTTTGACCATCTTAGGAGTAAACTTGATTCCTAATTTCTCCAACTCACGGATATCAGAGTCATCACTTGGCTGATATAGGGTAATAGCTGTACCTGGTAGGCCGTTGCGTCCAGTACGACCAACACGGTGCACGAAGAAGGATAAGTCTTGCGGAATGGCATCATTAATAACATGGCTGACACCTTCAATATCAATTCCACGCGCTGCCAAATCCGTTGCGACAATATACTCAAAATCCAGATTTTTCACCTGATTCATGATACGCTTGCGCTCACGAGGGGCAATATCTCCGTGAATCTTTGCCACCTTCAAACCTTGCGCAGTCAAGTAAGCATGCAATTCATCAGCCCGTGTTTTAGTGTTAACAAAAATCATTGCCAAATACGGTTGCATCAACTGAGTCAACTGGTAAATTTGAGCATTCTTGTCACGTCCCTTTGTAGAAATCAACCAATTATCAATGGTATCAGAAATGACCGTTTTGGTCTTGATTTTCTCCATAACAGGATTTGACAAGTATTTTTTCAAGAATGGTTGCAGTTTTTGTGGGATAGTCGCTGAGAAGACCATGAATTGCAAGTCTTTTGGAAGGCTTCCAGCAATCTTATCAACAGTTTCCAAGAATCCCATATCCAAGGTCATATCTGCCTCATCGACCACAAAGGTCTTAGCCTTGTGAATAGCTAGGTCACCAGACTTAACTAAGTCATAAATACGGCCAGGCGTTCCGATAACAATATGAGGCTGGTTACTTGCCAATTTGTCAATCTGGCGAGCCTTATCTGTACCACCCACATAATTAACCACACGAATTTCTACCTCTGAGTGGGCTGCAATCTGACGGGCTGCTTGGTAAATTTGAGTAGCTAATTCACGGCTCGGTGCAGTAATGACTGCTTGAACACTATCGCTGGTTTCATCTAATTGCTGGAAAATCGGCAATAGGAAAGTGTGAGTCTTACCCGAACCTGTTTTTGATTCTCCAACCAAATCTCGGCCTGCCAAGACAATGGGAATCAACTTATCTTGTACCTCTGTTGGAGTTATAAATTTCAACTCCTCCAAGGCTTCTCTAATATAGTTTTTAAATTGAAATTTCGTAAATGACATAATATCCTCGATTCTATCTATCCTATCAATTATACCACATTTTATTCCATTTCAGTAGTCTCACTTATTTAGGCTATTTCCAGCACCTTTTCTAGTCAGAAAAAGGCTGGAATTTGTGAATCCCAACCTCTTTTCAGTCCTTATTTCCAGTTTAAAATAGCATTCAAGCCATAGTGATCACTAACTTGCGGACCCTTGTTACCATCAAATACGACATGTAAATTTTCCACCTCTAACTCTTTGGTAGTAAAAACATAGTCGATTCGAAGGGGTTCTGTATTCCCCTTCCAGCCATCAATTTCTGGTGGAACGGTATAGCTACCGCTTTTCTCTTGAGCAACTTCAAAAGCGTCTTGTAAGCCTAATGGACTAGCTAAAATAGCTTGGTAACCTTCCTGACCTGCTGGATTGTTGAAATCTCCAGCCAGCAAAAGTGGCTTGTTCAATTCTTTCAAGACAGCCTCAAATCGCGCCCATTCTTCTTGGAAACCTTTATCCCACCAAGAAAGGTGGACACTGGCAACTGCAAGGTCCTTGCCATCAACTACAGTTTCAGCCAGGGCGACACGGCGAGTATGATAGTCTGTTGGATCATCCACATCTGAAACCAAAATTTCTCTTGCTTCAATAGGTGTTTTAGACAAGATAGCCACACCTTCATGGTAGCGGTCATAACCAATATGGTTATAGGCCCAAGTCCAGTAGTAATCTTTCCCTTGCTCTGACAACTTTTCAACCAAAAGTCTAACATAATGGTCTTGGTGAATAGGCTCAGCTGCTGGCAAAGCTTGATAAAGGTCATTAACCTCCACCACTGGCGAAGTGATCTCCTGATTGATTTCTTGGAAACAAATCAAATCATAGTCTTTTTCAAGAATATCCTCAAGCAAAATCTGGAATTTTTCCTCTGCTTCTTTCTCCATCCAACTGTGAGTATTGAGTGTTAAAAATTTCATTCTTTTCTCCCAAAATAAGAGGTTGGAATACAGCTTCCAACCTCAAGTATATTACAATTCTACTTTAGCAACTGCTGTTTTAGCTGCAAGAGAACCTGTTTTTTCTAATTTAACTGATTTAATTGCATCACCATTTGTGAAGACAACTACTGTTGAAGTTTCACGTCCTGCTGCACGGATAGCATCCAAGTCAGCTGTGACAAGAAGATCTCCTGCTGCAACTTTTTGTCCTTCAGCAACATGAACTGTAAATGGTTTACCTTCAAGACTTACTGTGTCCAAACCAATGTGAACCAATACTTCAAGACCTGGTTCAGTCACAATACCAAGAGCATGTTTTGTTGGGAAGATGCTTGATACAGTACCTGAAACTGGAGATACAATGTTTCCATTTGCAGGTTCTACTGCAAATCCATCACCCATCATTTTTTGAGCAAATACTGGATCTTTTACTTGTTCCAAAGCAACAACTTGACCGTCTGCTACTGAGTAAACTTCCTCAGTAAGACCTTTGAAGTGAACAGTGTTTTGTTGTGCTTCAGTCATTTGGCTTGGAAGAGTTTCAGGAATGATTTCACCTGAATCAAGGATATCTTGGATATCAGATTTCAATACGTCTGCTTTTGGACCGTAGATAGCTTGAACTCCTTGTCCTTTCATGACAAGACCCATAGCTCCTTCTGCTTTCCATTGTTCTGCATCACCGACTTTGTCAGCATCTTTTACAGTTACACGAAGACGAGTCATACATGCATCAACATCAACGATGTTTGCACGTCCACCAAGAAGGTTAATAATGTTTACAGCTTGAGAGCCTGCTGCAACTTTCACTTCGCTACTAGCTTCTTCTGAACCTTCAGCAGTTTCGTAATTTCCGTTACGTCCTGGAGTTGCGTAGTTGAATTTTTGAATCATGAAGTTTGCGATAAAGTACATGATTACGGCAAAGAGAACAGTTACCCAGATAAAGTTAACGATATCCATACCAATACCAGCATTAATTGCTAGTGGTGTACGAGTCAAGAATTCAATTGAACCGAATGAGTGGACACGTAGGTTTACTACGTCAGCCATAGCGAAGGCAGCACCTTGAACAAGTGAGTAAACAAGATACATAGGTGTTGCTACAAACATGAACATGTATTCGATTGGTTCAGTAACCCCTGTCAAGAATGTTGCAAGAGCTGTCGCAATCATCATACCTTTATATTGATGTTTCTTATCAGCATCGACATTACGGTAGATAGCAACGATCATACCCATCAAGATACCGAATGAACCGATCATTTGTCCAACTTTGAAACGAGCTGGGTGAACAGTATCTAACAATTGTTGGTAGTGACTTGCATCTGTACCTTTAAGGTTAACAAGGTCTGTTACCCATGCAAGCCATAGTGGGTCTTGACCAAATACTTGAGTACCTTTAGCTGCACCAGTTAAAATGTCATAAGTACCACCAAGAGCTGTGTAGTTCATTGGGATAGTCAACATATGGTGAAGACCAAATGGCAAGAGCAAACGTTCCAAAGTACCATACAAGAATGGTGCAAGGATTGGAGCAGTTTCTTGTGAGTTGGCAATCCAGATACCAAAGCTATTGATACCTGTTTGAACTACTGGCCAGAAGGCAGCAAGTAGAATTGCAGCGATTGCTGAACGAAGAATAACTACAAATGGTACGAAACGTTTCCCGTTGAAGAATGAAAGTGCATCAGGAAGTTTACGGAAGTTGTAGTATTTATTGTAAGCAGTTGCCCCTACAAAACCTGAGATAATCCCTACAAACACACCCATGTTCAATGCTGGAGCTTCAAGAACACTAATGAAGTAATCAGCAACTTTGATTGAACCACCAAAGAGAGTTGTGACCATAGCATCTGGATTTTTCAACATATCTCCTGATACACCAAAGATTGTACCAGTGATACGGTTAATCAAGATGAAGGCAAGACCAGCGGCGAAAGCACCACCAGCACGTTCTTTAGCCCAGCTTCCTCCAATTGCTAGGGCAAACAAAATGTGAAGGTTACCGATAACCCCCCAACCAATTTGCTCAAGAATTCCACCTGTAACTACAAGTGGTGCAAAAGTTGGGTTAATCATTACGATAGACTTACCGATTGAAATCATCAAACCAGCAGCCGGCATAACCGCGATAACCACCATCAAAGCCTTACCGAATTTTTGCCAAAACTCGAAAGACAAGACATTTTTGAATGTATCTTTCATCATTCAAATCTCCTTTATTTTTATTTAGGCAAACGTTTTACGAAAACGTTTGCACTTTCTATAATTCAATTATACCACTTTAATTTTTTTTGTAAAGGCTTTTATAAAAAAAAAGTAGACTTTTTTCTAAAATTTTTGTAGTAAAAAAGGAGATATTAAAATCTCCTCAAATATACTTCTATTTTAGATTTTCAGGAATCGGCGCATTGAAATTCCTGATCCGATTGAACCGATAAAAATTCCAATCACAAATAATAAGGCAATCATCAGTGGACTGAATACTTCTGGTGATATCATTGAAAGGTTCTGACCAACCAATGACTTATTAACAGATTGGTAAACCATTTTATAGACAATAAATACCAGAACTGATGGAAGTGTTGCTCCAAGCAAACCAATGAAGGCACCTTCAAGCAAGAAAGGTCCGCGGATATAGCCATTCTTAGCACCTACTAAACGCATGATTTGAATTTCACGGCTTCGTGAAATAATGGTGATACGTATAGTATTAGAAATCAAGAACACCGCAATGAAAATCAATAATCCAGCGATAACTAGTCCCCAAACACGAATAAATGAGGCTAACTTAAACAAGCGTTCTGTATTAGCACCACCATCTTGAACTTCTGATACACCTTCGATTTTTTTAGCCTCTTCTGCTACTGTCTTTACATCACTTGGTGTATTTGTATCAACGATATATGCATCATAGAGAGGATTGGCATCGCCTTCAAAGATTTTCCAGTTGTCCCCCATTGTTTCTGTCAACTTTTCATATTGTTCTTCTTTACTTGAAAACGTAACACTTTTAACGGTTGACATACCTTTCAAAGCATCATATACCTTATGGTAGTCGTTATTTGTAACAGTTTGACCTTCTTTTTCAATGGTCTCACTATTATCAGCTACGTCCTTACGAATGTATACCATTACTCGGACATTATTTTCGATATCTGTAGCTAGTTTAGCCGTATTAAAGATAACAGATGCAAATATTGCAACCAAGGTCAAAGTAATCATAACTGAACTAACAGCAGCTACTGTCATCCAGCCATTTCGTTTCAAACTTTTTAACGATTCAAATAAATGACGAAAAAATCTACTAATCATCGTATCCATATTCTCCTTTAGCTTCGTCACGAACGACACGGCCATTTTCAATGGCAATGACACGGTGGCGCAAGGTATTTACAATCTGACTGTTGTGGGTAGCCATCAAGACAGTTGTACCTTGGAGATTGATGCGTTCCAGCAAGTTCATAATTTCCCATGAATTATCTGGGTCCAAGTTTCCTGTTGGTTCGTCCGCAATCAATACTTTTGGATTGTTTACAATGGCACGTGCAATTGCAATCCGTTGCTGTTCTCCCCCTGAAAGTTCATTTGGGAAAGAACGAACCTTATGCTTCAATCCAACCAAGTCTAAGACTTCCATAACACGTTTTTTGATATTACGGCGACTTTCTCCAATTACCTCCATTGCATAAGCAATATTTTCATAAACGGTTTTCTTTGGTAACAGTTTATAATCTTGGAAGACAACCCCAACACTACGACGTAGGAGAGGAACATCTTTCTTTTTAATTTTAACCAGATTAAAACCAGCAACAGATAAGCTTCCTTTTTCGATTTTTACTTCTCGGTACAAAGAACGAATAAAGGTTGATTTCCCAGCTCCTGACGGACCTACGATATAGGCAAATTCCCCGGGTTCAACAGTGACTGAGACACCTCGCAAAGCTGTCGTTCCGTTATCATACTTTTTGACAACATCTCTCATTTCAATGATTGACATATGAGCTCCTTTCTATCTTAGCTGATTCTCCACTTGAGATAGGCATCAATAAAACCATCTAGGTCTCCATCCATAACCTTATCTACTTGTGCAACTTCAAAGCTAGTTCGGTGATCTTTTACCATAGTATATGGCGTAAAAACATATGAACGGATTTGGCTTCCCCATGTGATTTCCTTTTTCTCACCCTTGAGGGAATCAACTTCCGCTGCTTTCTTTTCTTGCTCCATTTGATAGAGCTTAGCCTGCAACATCTTCATGGCACGATCTCTATTTCCATACTGGGTACGATCGACCGTTGACTGGACAACAGTCCCAGTTGGAATGTGTGTTAAACGTACACCTGTTGAAACCTTATTGACGTTTTGTCCACCAGCACCACCTGAACGGAAGGTGTCCATCTTGATATCATCTTCACGGATTTCCACTTCAATGGTATCATCCAACTCTGGCATCACTTCTACAGATGTGAAAGAGGTATGGCGACGTTTAGCAGAGTCAAATGGTGAAATTCGCACCAAACGGTGTACCCCCATTTCTGACTTGAGAAGACCATAGGCATTAGGTCCTTCAAATGATAAGGTTACTGACTTGATACCAGCTTCATCTCCTGCTTGGTAATCCAATACTTCCACTTTAAAGCCTTTAGCATTTCCATAGCGAGTGTACATACGAAGCAACATATCACCCCAGTCCTGAGCCTCAGTACCACCGGATCCTGGATGGATTTCCAAGATGGCATTATTATGGTCATAAGGTTCTGACAAGAGCAAGGTCATCTCGTAACTGGTCATCATCTTATCAAGTTCTGACAACTGTTCAACCAATTCTTCATGTACCGACTCATCTTCAGCTAAAAAGTCTAATAAAATTTCAACTTCATCCTGCAACTCTTCCATCTTATGGAAAGTATTGTAAGTGTTTTTTAATTCATTTAATTCTTGCGACGTTTTTTGGGCCGCGATATTATCGTTCCAAAAATCAGGTTCTGTCATCTTGTTTTCCAAGATAGCAATCTCTTCCTCTAAACCTTCGAGGTCAAAGAGACCCCCTGAAAGAAGCTAATTTTTCACGATTTGCGTCAATTTTCTGACGAATTACTGAAATGTCCATAAATACTCCTTTTTTACATTATTTCATTATAGCATATTTTATCATTTCTTTCCATCTTTTGCTCTACTCCTCTTTTCATGAAAAAAGAAGCCTTTCGGCTTCCCTTTTTACAAGACTTTTGCTGAAGTACGAGTAATCTCTTCTACTTGAATATTCTCTGATTCAAATTTTTCTTTCAAGGCTGGTAAATCAATTGAGCCATCGATTTGAACTTCGATAATCACCTTACCATCTTTACGCGGAATATTGACTGTATGAGAGATATTCAAATTTTCTTCTGCAATCAAAGAAACAATCTTTCCGAGGACACCAACTTCATCTTCTGTAACAAAACGCACACGAATTCCTTCTTCACCATAACCAGCAATTTCAAGAAAGGCTTGGAAAACATCACGGTCCGTAATAACTCCGTATACTTGATGATTATCAACGACAGGAAGAATACCAATCTTGTTTTTCAACATCAGATAAGTTGCATCCTCTAGACTCGCATAGCCTGAAACAGTGACAACATCGCGAATCATGACATCTTTTACTTTTGTCTTATTTAGAAGATAATTCATCTCATAGATAGAAAGACTGGTTGCTTTTGATGGACTAGCTTGGGCAATGGTTCCCTCAGTTACCAAACCAACTAATTGATCATTTTCGATAACAGGCAATCGGTGCAACCCTTGCTCTCTCATCAAATCTGCTGCATGAGATACTGTTGTATCTGGACTAATATAAACTACCTTGCGGGTCATAAAATCTTTAACTGCCATGAGACTTCTCCTTTTCTATTCTTATCCCTATTATACAATCTTTTTGTAAATCTATCAAACGCTTACATTTCTTTTTCAAAATTCAGAAAAGTATGAATAAGCTAGCAAAAAGAGCTCTAAAATCGAGCTCTGTGAATGAAGGTAAGATACGTTTCATTCCATTTTTTTCAATTATTAGAAATTAACCTTTTAATGTAGATAAAGATTGCTTTACAATCTATATCTGTCAACTAAAAAGATCCCCTGGACTATAATGATGATTACTTCGTAATCCTCATCCACCGACTAAAACAATCCAGTGGATTTGATAATTGCTTCGCAATCTTCATCCGCCGACTAAAAAGGTCCCCCGGACCTTTTTAGCCACCTAGATATGCTTTTCTGACTTCTTCTGATGAAGCGAGTTCTTTTCCTGTTCCTGATAGAACGATTTTCCCTGTTTCCAATACATAGCCTCGGTCAGAGATTGCGAGTGCTTTATTGGCATTTTGTTCAATCAAGAGGACGGTTGTTCCTTGTTTCTGGATGTCTTGAATGATATCAAAAATCTCTTGGATAAAGATTGGGGCAAGTCCCATTGATGGTTCATCTAAAAGAAGAAGTTTTGGTGTTGACATGAGGGCGCGTCCCATGGCAAGCATTTGCTGTTCTCCCCCTGAAAGAGTAGCTGCATCTTGGTTCTTCCGTTCTTCAAGACGAGGAAAGCGTGAGAAAACTTTCTTCAAGTTGGCTTGATTTTCTTCACGATTTTTCTTTAAGAAAGCTCCCATTTCAAGATTTTCCATAACAGTTAAGCCAGGAAAGACGTGGCGTCCTTCTGGAACTTGTGAAAGACCACCTGCCACGATTTTTTGAGCTGGCATTTTTTGGATTTCTTGACCTAAAAATTCAATCTTTCCTGAACTCGGTCTAACCAAACCAGACAAGGTACGGAGAATGGTTGTCTTACCTGCACCATTGGCACCGATAAGGGAAACAACCTCTCCTTCATTTACTTCAAAGCTTACATCACGGACTGCTTGGATCATACCGTAATGCACAGAAAGATTATCAACTTTTAACATAGACATTAGGCTTCACCTCCTAGATAAGCTTCGATAACGCGTTTATTGGTCTTAATTTCGTCTGGAGTTCCCTGAGCAATCAAACGACCATATTCAAGTACGTAGATACGTTCTGTCACTTCCATGACCAGATTCATATCGTGTTCAATCAGCATGATCGTAATCTTAAATTCATCTTTGATACGACGAATTAACTCAGTCAATTCGGCTGTTTCCTGTGGGTTCATACCTGCTGCTGGTTCATCTAAAAAGAGAATTTTAGGTTCCGTAGCGAGAGCACGAACAATTTCCAAACGACGTTGTTGTCCGTAGGCAAGATTTTTAGCAAGAGTTTCTGCATCACCATCTAAATCAAAGATTTTCAACAATTCCAAAGCCTTAGCCTTTAATTCTTTTTCACTCTTGTAAAAAGCTGGTAAGCGTAAGAAACTAGCAAAAACATGTTGTTTGTGATGGTTGCCAAAAGCAATCAAAACATTGTCCAAAACTGTTAAATCTTTAAAGAGACGGATATTTTGGAATGTACGTCCAAGTCCCAAAGAAGCAATCTTATAAGGTGACTTTCCATTCAAAAGGTGACCATCTAGTGTTACTGTTCCCTCACTTGGTTCATAAACACCTGTCAAGAGATTGAAAAGGGTGGTTTTACCAGCTCCATTTGGACCGATTAGTCCAACCAATTCCCCTTCGTTCAATTCAAGAGTCACATCTCCAACAGCTGTTAGACCGCCAAAATGTTTGGTTAACTGTTTTACTTCAAGTAATGCCATTAGTTTTGTTCCTCCTTCTTAGATTTTTTAAAGAAACGTGATAGGCTCAATTCCCATGTCCCAAGTAGTCCACCTGGTCTGAAAATCATTACCAATACCAAGGCCAAAGCATAAATAATCATACGCACACTAGCAACATCTTGGAGAAGCATATTCAAAATTCCAAGAACAATAGCTGAAACAATAGCACCTGTAATGGAACCAAGTCCACCAAAGACAACAATGATCAAAACGTTGATTGAGTTGATGAAAGTGTAATCTTTCGGTACAACTGAACCGATAAATCCTGCCTGAAGTGACCCTGCAATACTTGCAGTAATAGCACCAAAGACGAAGGCGATGATTTTAATCTTAGTCGTATTAACCCCAACTGACTCAGCAGCGATTTCATCCTCACGAACAGAGAGAGTTGAACGACCAATTGGACTACGCAAAAAGTTCAAGGTTGCAATGGTTGTAATCACGACAAAGAAGTAAACCATTTGCCAGGTTGTAAAGTTAGGAATTCCCAAGATACCTGCTGCACCATTTGTAAGGCTTCCACCATTGATGATAAAGATACGGATAATTTCAGAAACACCGAGAGTTGCTACCGCAAGGTAATCCCCCTTCAAGCGTAAGGTTGGAATTCCGACAAGCAAGGCAACTGCTCCTGAAAGCAAAGCACCTAACAGCATGGCTCCAAAGAAGGCACCGTAGGTTGGTGATTTAGAACCAATAATAGCAGCGGCATAGGCACCAATCGCCATGAAACCAGCATGACCAAGTGAAAATTGGCCTGAAAAACCAACGATTAAGTTGAGACCAACAGCCAGAATAATATTAATTCCGATTTGTTGTAAAATCTGTACATAGAATAGGTTGAGTACTCCGACTGAAACCAGTACACTAATCAAGCCATAGCCAGCTAACAAAAGGAGTAACCATAGAATATTAACTTTTAAATTTTCTTTCATCGTTTACACCTTCTCTTTCACATTTTTACCAAGGATACCAGCTGGACGGACAATCAAGATCAACAACAAGATTCCATAAACAATGGCATCACGGAAGTCTGACATTCCAAAGGCTGTCGCAAATGTTTCTAATAGACCAATTACAAAACCACCAAGAGCCGCACCAGGAATGATTCCGATACCACCAAGTACAGCAGCAACGAAAGATTTAAGACCTGGAGTCACTCCCATTAAAGGCTCAAGAGAGTTATAATAGAGGGCAATCAGAACACCAGCCGCACCCGCAAGAGCTGAACCCAAAGCGAAGGTAAAGCTGATAGTACGGTTTACATTGATCCCCATCAATTGTGCCGCATCGCTATCTACTGATACTGCACGCATGGCTTTCCCCATCTTGGTCTTTTGAACAATGACTTGTAACAAAATCATCAAAATCAAGGAAATGGCCAAGATCATTAACTGCACGTTTGTTAGGCTAACTGGTCCCAAATCATAGCGAACTGTTTGAATCGCTTGAGGGAAAGCACGAGTATTAGCACCAACCAGATAGACCATCCCATATTCCAATAGGAAAGAAACCCCAATAGCTGTAATCAAAACAGCAATACGAGTAGAGTGGCGCAAAGGTCGGTAAGCAAGGAACTCAATCACGACACCAAGAATGGCTGTCGCTAACATAGCTACAATAAGCGCTACAAAGAAATTCATTTGGAAAGAATTAATCAAGAAATAACCGATAAAGGCTCCCATCATATAAATATCACCGTGGGCGAAGTTGATGAGCTTGATAATTCCATAAACCATGGTATACCCTAGGGCTAACAGCGCGTATACACTACCTAGAATCAAACCATTTACTAGTTGTTGGAGCATAAGATTCACTCTTTCTATTTATAATTCCGAGGGTTTCCCCTCACTTTTTGATAGGTTCTTATACTCAATGAAAATCAAAGAGCAAACTAGGAAACTAGCCGCAGGTTGCTCAAAGCACTGCTTTGAGGTTGTAGATAAGACTGACGAAGTCAGTCACATATATAATCCAAAGCGACGTTGAGGCGGTTTGAATTTGATTTTCGAAGAGTACTAAACATCGAAACAGGGAGTGAGTCCGAGGCTCATTCCCTATTTCAACATTTTTCTATTATGGTTTTACAACTTCTGCTGCTTCAACCTTACCATTATTCATGGTCATCATGTAAGCAGTTTTGACTGTGTTGTGGTCTGCATCGAAGCTTGTTTGACCAGTTACACCTTCAAAATCTTTTGTTTTAGCAAGATTATCCTTGATTTCACCTGAGTTTTTAGCGCCTTTTGCTGCGTTTGCTACAAGGTGAACTGAATCATAGGCCAAGGCTGCAAATGTTGAAGGCTCTTCATTGTACTTAGCACGGTAAGCGTCAAGGAAGGCTTTTGCTTTAGCTGAAACTTCTACAGTAGTTGAGAAGCCCGAGATAAAGTAGATGTTTGATGCTTTTTCAGCAGTTGCTTGTTGTACAAACTCTTCACCGTTGAATCCATCACCACCAACGATTGGTTTGTCAATTCCCATACCACGCGCTTGGTTTACAATTTTACCAGCTTCAGTGTAGTAACCAGGAACAACGATCGCATCAAAGTCTTTCCCTTTCATTTTTGTAAGGGCTGCTTGGAAGTCTGTGTCACCCGCTACGAAAGTTTCATCTGCAACGATTTCACCTTTGTAAGTTTCACGGAAGGCTTTGGCAATACCTTTAGCATAGTCGCTGGCATTGTCAGTGTAAAGAACAACTTTCTTAGCTTGCAATTTATCAGAAACATAGTTTGAGATAATTTTTCCTTGGAAGCTATCTTGGAAAGTTCCGATAAAGAGGTAATCTTGACCTTTAGTCAATCCATCTTGAGTCGCACTTGGCGAAATCAATGGAACACCTGCTTTTGTAGCGTTAGCTACCGCAGCTGCAGTTGCACCAGATGTCGCAGGTCCTACGATTGCTGATACTTTAGATTGTGTTACAAGGTTAGTTGTTACTGAAGCAGCCTCTGCTGTTTCAGACTTGTTATCTTTATCAACTACTTCGATTTGTTTTCCATCGATACCACCTGCTGCATTGATTTCATCAACAGCAAGTTGGGCACCTTTTTGTTCAGATGTCCCGTAGGCTGCTACGGCACCAGTTTCTTCAAAGTTAAATCCGATTTTGATTGTCTTCTCATCTACTGAGTTACCAGCAGCATTTGACGCTCCAGACTTCACTTCTCCACAGGCCGCAAGAAGTGCTACACTTGCAAGAGCCACAAACGATAGGGCAAATTTTTTCTTCATCTTTTTTGTCTCCTTATTTCTTAAATAAATAGCATGTTAAGAATATACCGAATTATCAGAAAATTGTCAACACTTTTCTTGAACTTTTTCGATGATAACGTTTTCCTCTCGATAAAGATTGCCAACAAAGGGTGTTTCCAGCTCTTGGATATGACAAACTCTGACTTTTTTTATAAACTTTTCCTTGCCCAAGCGCCCGACCAATTGCTCCACTTCTTGAGTTGGAACATAGAGTTGTAAGTAACGATGTTTCTTGGAATGATAGGTAATATCTCCATAATCCTGCAGTTTTTTGGCATCACGATTATAGTAAAGATAGATAATCAATCCAGATCGATTGACTTTTTCAAACATGATAAATCCTCTTTCTAAGAAATCTCCCTCTATTATACCAAAAAAAGCAAACTCAGTCGAGTTTGCCTTCTTTCATCATTAGTTCAATGAATTGTTAGCCATGATTTCATCAATAAAGCCATATTCAAGTGTTTCTTGGGCACTCATCCAGTTATCTCTCTCTGCATCTGCGTGAACTTTTTCGATTGACTGACCTGAATTTTCAGCCAAGATTTTTTCCAAAGTGTTACGAGTTTTAAGCAAGTGTTCTGCAGCAATCGCCATATCGGTTTGTTGAGTACCACCACCTGTACCACCCATTGGTTGGTGGATCATGTATTCAGCATTTGGAAGCATGAAACGTTTTCCTTTTGCTCCACTTGATGCAATGACCGTCCCCATAGATGCGGCCATTCCCATAACAATGGTTTGGACATCTGCCTTGATAAAGTTCATGGTATCAACGATTGCCAAACCAGCTGAAACGGAACCCCCAGGTGTGTTTACATAAAGGTAAATATCTTTTGTGCTGTCTTGGGCATCCAAGAAAAGCAATTGGGCAATAACAGAGTTAGCCATATTGTCTTCAACTGGACCTGTCAGCATAATGATGCGGTCTTTGAGAAGACGTGAATAAATATCGTAAGAACGTTCTCCACGGCTTGTTTGTTCAATAACTACAGGAATCATTTATTTCTCCTTTTGAGTTTTATTTTGTTGGTCAAATGACTGAAGATAAGACTATTATAATATCTTGGTCAAAAAAGGTCAAATTTTTGCTCTGTTTTCATTAGACAGAAACAAAAATTCAACCTCCTTTCACGACTGGAAATCCTTTTCCAAGTCAATCTCTTTTTAATTTTATTTTGTACCGAACAAGCGGTCCCCAGCATCTCCAAGACCTGGAACGATATAACCGTGTTCGTTCAAGCGTTCATCCAAGGCTGCTGTAAAGATTTCTACATCTGGATGAGCTTCTTGAAGGGCTTTAACACCTTCTGGAGCAGATACAAGGCAGACAAATTTGATATTTGATGCGCCACGTTTTTTAAGAGAATCAACAGCCAAGATTGCTGAACCACCTGTTGCCAACATTGGGTCTACCACAAAAATTTGACGTTGGTCAATATCTTCAGGCAATTTCACCAAGTACTCAACTGGTTGAAGTGTTTCTTCATCACGGTACATACCGATATGACCAACTTTAGCAGCTGGAACCAAGCTCAAGAGCCCATCAACCATCCCGATACCTGCACGCAAGATTGGAACGATGGCCAATTTCTTACCTGCCAATTGTTTTTGAACTGTTTTTGTGATTGGTGTTTCGATTTCCACATCTTCTAGTGGAAGATCACGAAGTACTTCATACCCCATCAACATTGCAATCTCATCTACTAGCTCACGAAAAGCTTTTGTAGAAGTATCTGTACGACGCAAGATTGACAATTTGTGTTGAATCAGTGGATGATTAATAACTTCAATTTTTCCCATTTTTGGAATTCCTTCTTTCAATTTATTCTTCTTATTATACCAAAAAACGGTTTAAAAATCTTTCTAAACCATTTATTTTTGATAATTTTTACATTAGATCTGCCTCTTTAAGAGCGGCCTGTACTGTCTCAAGTGGTAAATGGGTCAATTCTGTCCCTTTTTCTTGATAAAGGTATTGGGCATAATCGTCCATTCGGTACTGGTTGATATAAACCACGCGCTTACAGCCGACCTGGAGCAATTGTTTGGTACAATTCAGACAAGGGAAATGCGTCACATAGGCCGTAAAACCTTTAGGAACACCACGTTCTGCACCTTGAAGGATAGCATTGACCTCAGCGTGAAGGGTACGAACACAGTGGCCTTCAATGACCAGACATTCGTGATCAATACAATGCTCGGTTCCTGACACCGAACCATTGTAACCAGTGGAAATTACCTTATTATCCTTTACCAAAATTGCGCCCACTTTGGCACGTTTACAAGTGGAACGATTGGCAATTAGTAGGGCTTGGGCTGCAAAGTACTCATCCCAGGCTAGTCTTTTTTCAGTCATCTCTTTTCTCCTTTTTCTCTATTTTTTAAAAAATGGTAACCGTAAATCCGCAATCTTTTCAGCAGGTACTTTCATACCATCCTTGATCCATTTTAGTAAGACTGAGACGATGGCAGAGCTCCAGAAGGAATGAAGATAAGAGCTGACACCTTTTGATTTTCCATGGTATTTTTCTAGAAATTCCTGCATGGCCTGGACAAAGATTTTTTCCAAATGGTAATCTACGGCCAATTGAATCACTCTGGCTTCTTTTCTGGCCTCCCGGAAAAGGTGAACCCAGACCAGATAAAGGTCTGTCTTTAGATCGTAATGATGCAGCTGTTCCATAATATTGTGGACACTCCGTTTAAAGACGCTCTCTAAAATTTCCTCTTTGGAATCATAATTGCGATAAAAGGCCGCACGCGAAACGCCTGCACGTTTGACCAATTCAGAAATACTAATCTTGGTCAAGTCCTTTTTTTCCAAGAGTTGTAAGAGGGCTGTTTCAAGGGCTTCTCTGGTTAATAAATTGGATTCTTGGTTTGATTTTCTGAGATTTTCAAGAGATTTTTCAGAGATTCTACGTTCAGACATAACATTTTCTTTCTACTTGTCACAACAGACGGATGAGGCTTTTGTTTCAAGGGCTTTCATGATATAATTGTAAAAAAAGACAGAACCTTTGTCAATGTATAACTGACAAAGATGGAGAATTTCTATGACTTGGAAGATTATTGCTGACTCTGGTTGTGATTATCGTCAGCTGGAGACACCAGCAATTGATACAACCTTTGTGAGTGTCCCCTTAACCATTCAAGTAGCTGATCAGGTCTTTGTTGATGATGCTAGTCTTAACATTGATAAAATGATGGAAACCATGTATGCAACCGCAGAAGCTTCAAAATCAGCTTGTCCAAGCCCAGATGATTATTTACGAGCATTTGAAGGAGCCAAAAACATTTTCCTAGTAACCATCACTGGTACTCTTTCTGGAAGCCACAATAGTGCTCAACTAGCAAAAAATATTTATCTGGAAGAACATCCTGATACTAAAATTCATATAATTGATAGTTTGTCTGCTGGTGGGGAAGTTGACTTGCTCGTAGAAAAAGTGAATGACTTGATCGACCAGGGCTTATCTTTTGAAGAAGTGGTTGAAGCTATCACCGCCTATCAAGAAAAAACCAAGTTACTTTTTGTCCTAGCTAAAGTCGATAACTTGGTGAAGAACGGCCGTTTGAGCAAGCTTATCGGTACGGTCGTTGGCCTTCTCAATATCCGTATGGTCGGAGAAGCTAGTGAAACTGGAACTCTCGAATTGCTACAAAAAGCACGAGGACCAAAGAAATCAGTTCAAGCTGCCTATGATGAAATCATTAAAGCTGGATATGCTGGTGGCCGTATTGTCATGGCCCAACGTAATAACGAGAAATGTTGCCAACAGCTTTCAGACCGAATACGTGAAACCTTCCCACAGGCGGATATTAAAATTCTCCCAACATCTGGTCTCTGCAGTTTTTATGCAGAAGATGGTGGTTTGCTGATGGGGTATGAAATTGATTAATTGCATTCTTGACAAGAGGTGACTTCATCTCTTGTTTTTTTGTGGTACAATAGAGCTATGAAACATTTTGATACTATCGTCATTGGTGGAGGTCCTGCTGGTATGATGGCTACGATTTCCAGTAGCTTTTATGGACAGAAAACCCTCCTCATCGAAAAAAATCGGAAACTTGGAAAAAAATTAGCTGGTACTGGTGGGGGACGTTGCAATGTAACCAACAACGGAACTCTAGATGACCTACTAGCTGGCATCCCTGGAAATGGGCGCTTTCTCTACAGTGTCTTCTCCCAATTTGATAACCATGATATCATTAATTTTTTTACAGAAAATGGTGTTAAACTTAAGGTCGAAGACCACGGACGCGTCTTTCCTGCTAGTGACAAGTCTCGGACCATTATCGAGGCCTTGGAAAAGAAAATCACTGAACTCGGTGGTCGAGTTGCTACTCAAACGGAGATTGTTTCGGTTAAAAAGATAGACGACCAGTTTGTCCTTAAGTCCGCAGACCAAACCTTCACTTGTGAGAAACTCATTGTCACAACTGGTGGGAAATCCTATCCCTCTACTGGTTCGACTGGTTTTGGTCACGAGATTGCCCGTCATTTTAAGCATACCATTACCGATCTTGAAGCCGCTGAAAGTCCTTTGTTGACAGATTTTCCACACAAGGCCTTGCAAGGAATTTCATTGGACGATGTGACCCTAAGCTATGGTAAGCATGTCATCACTCACGATTTGCTCTTTACCCACTTTGGTTTGTCAGGCCCTGCTGCTCTGCGTATGTCCAGCTTTGTCAAGGGCGGAGAGGTTCTCTCACTGGATGTTCTACCTCAACTTTCTGAGAAAGACTTGGCTACATTTCTAGAAGAAAATCGGGAAAAATCTCTAAAAAATGCCTTAAAAACTTTACTTCCAGAACGCTTGGCAGAATTTTTTGTGCCAGGCTATCCTGACAAAGTCAAACAACTGACTGAAAAGGAACGCGAACAACTTGTCCAGTCTATCAAGGGACTTAAAATTCCTGTAACTGGTAAAATGTCCCTTGCTAAGTCCTTTGTTACCAAAGGGGGCGTCAGTCTCAAGGAAATCAATCCCAAAACTCTAGAAAGTAAGCTGGTACCTGGACTCCACTTTGCTGGCGAGGTACTGGATATCAATGCCCACACGGGTGGGTTTAACATCACTTCTGCCCTTTGTACTGGTTGGGTGGCGGGATCAAACCCAATCTAAATCTGAATTATTTAATGGCTAAATCAGCCCCAAAAGAAAGGAAGTCCTTTGGAACATATTATCTTGTTAAGGGGAGTTACTCCTAATGGAAAAAATGCTATCCCTAAAATGTCTTATCTAGTAGATATCTTAACAGAAGCCGGTTTTCAACAAGTTCGAACCTATATTCAAAGTGGGAATATCATTCTTGAAAGTGATTTAGATTTAGAAGAAATACGAGAATGTGTTCATACTCTGATAAAGGAAAAAATTGGGGCCGACTTAAAAATGGTTATCAAGAACAAAAGTGATTTTAAAAAAATTGTCCAAGAAAACCCGTTTGGAGAACACTATCTTTATGACCGTATACATGTGATTTTTTATCAAGAATCTATTCAAAGTCTCCCTTTAGAAAAATTGAAAATTGATTACGGTGAAGAAGAAATTTGTATCGGTAACCATTGTCTTTACCTCTATCTCCCTAGAACTGCAAAACGAAAAAAGCTCAGTACCAACTATCTTGAAAAGCTTTTTAATGTAGATTTGACCATGCGAAAACTAAATGTAGTAGAAAAATTATTAAGCAAGTAGTGCTTGAATTTAGTAAAAATCGGAAGAATGCTCCTCCGATTTTATTTTGTCTGAGTTTGGACATAATAGGCAATCACATCTGATGTGTACTGGGCTGTTCCAGGTCCAAATTTGTCAATGTTTTCCTTAAATTCTGGGTTGTAGACGTAGCCTTTACCGATATAACCAAATACCTCAATAGAGCAGTCAAATCCATAAGTACGGATGGCTTGCAAGAGTTTAGCGGCTTCTTCTTGATTTTCGGTTGCTGTTACAGGTAGACCAGCTTGAAGATTTTGTGACAAGGCTCGAAAGACTTGATTGAAGGCAGCCGTAGCTTCGTCTTCGTGACCTTTTTGGCGCTCCAGCGCTTGGTCCATGACTTCTTGTCCATACTTCTCTACCGCCTCTTGGTGGTATTTTTGATGGTCTTGATAGTTAAATCCTGCGAATTTCTCTTGAATGCTCATTTCTCTTTCTCCTTTTTGTTCTTGAATGGTTTTTTGCAAGGTGGAAATCAAGGTATCCAGATGTTGCCTTTCTCGAGTCAAATAGTCCAACTGTCTAGTCAAGTGAGGCAATAAATCTGATTTATCTTCCTTTAACAGCTCTGCTATTTTTTCTAAAGAAAAACCTAGATATTTGTAGTAAAGAATGACCTGAAGGCGTTCCAAATCCTCCTGACTGTAGGTTCGATAACCGTTTTCTAACTTTAAAGGAACTAAGAGTCCTATCTTGTCGTAGTGATGCAGGGTCTTGACAGAGACACCCGAAAGCTGGGCAGCTTCTTTTATATGGTACATGATTTCCTCCTTATACTCAATGAAAATCAAAGAGCAAACTAGGAAGCTAGCCGCAGGCTGTACTTGAGTACGGTAAGGCGACGCTGACGTGGTTTGAATTTGATTTTCGAAGAGTATTACATTGATAGTATAACCCCTCCCCCTAGGTCAGAGTCAAGCGTTTTTGCGAAATTTTTTACTTTATCATAACATGAAAATGGTTTTCTTGACAGACCTTAGAAAACATGATAGGATAGTCAAGTCTATCAATCAAAAGAAAGGCTCATTTTGAGTACTGATGAGGCTATTTGCCAAGGGCAGTAGCTTTTTCTTTTGTAATACTAATTTTAGGAGTTTAACTATGTCTGAAAAATCGCAATGGGGTTCTAAACTGGGCTTTATCCTAGCATCTGCTGGTTCAGCCATCGGACTTGGAGCCGTTTGGAAATTTCCTTATATGACTGCTGCTAACGGTGGAGGAGGCTTTTTACTAGTCTTTCTCATCTCCACTATTCTAATCGGTTTTCCCCTTTTGCTAGCTGAGTTTGCCCTCGGCCGAAGTGCTGGTGTCTCAGCTATCAAAACCTTTGGAAAACTAGGAAAGAATGGCAAGTACAACTTCATTGGTTGGATTGGTGCCTTTGCCCTCTTTATCCTCTTATCTTTCTACAGTGTTATTGGAGGATGGATTCTGGTTTATCTGGGTATTGAGTTTGGAAAATTGTTCCAACTTGGTGGAACGGGTGATTATGCTCAGTTATTTACTTCAATCATTTCAAATCCAGTCATTGCCCTAGGAGCTCAAGCTGCCTTTATCCTGTTGAATATCTTTATTGTATCACGTGGGGTTCAAAAAGGAATTGAAAGAGCTTCTAAGGTCATGATGCCCCTGCTCTTTATCATCTTTGTTGTCATCATTGGTCGTTCTCTCAGTTTGCCAAATGCCATGGAAGGGGTTCTTTACTTCCTCAAACCAGACTTTTCTAAGCTGACAAGTGCTGGTCTCCTCTATGCTCTGGGACAATCTTTCTTTGCCCTCTCACTAGGGGTTACAGCCATGCTAACCTATGCTTCTTACTTGAATAAGAAAACCAATCTGGTCCAGTCAGGAATTTCCATCGTAGCAATGAACATCTCTGTATCCATCATGGCAGGTTTAGCCATTTTCCCAGCCATGTCAGCTTTCAGTATCCAGTCTGAAGGGGGACCAAGCCTTCTCTTTATCGTCTTGCCTCAACTCTTTGACAAGATGCCTTTTGGAACCATTTTCTACATCCTCTTCCTCTTGCTCTTCCTCTTTGCGACAGTCACTTCTTCTGTCGTTATGCTGGAAATCAATGTAGGAAATATCACCAATCAGGACAACAGTAAGCGTGCCAAGTGGAGTGTTATTTTAGGAATTTTGACCTTTGTCTTTGGAATCCCTTCAGCCCTTTCTTACGGTGTTATGGCGGATGTTCATATCTTCGGTAAAACCTTCTTTGACGCTATGGACTTCTTGGTTTCCAATCTCCTCATGCCATTTGGAGCTCTCTGCCTTTCTCTCTTTACAGGCTACATCTTCAAAAAGGCTCTTGCTATGGAGGAATTCCATCTTGATGAAACAGCATGGAAACAGGGACTGTTCCAAGTCTGGCTCTTCCTTCTTCGCTTTATTATTCCAATCATCATCATCGTGGTCTTTATCGCCCAATTTATGTAAATACAAAAAAGGACTTGAGTAATGAACGAGTCCACTGAAAAAATAGGTCTCTTACTTTTAATGAAATGAAAACCGAGGAATCTCTCGTTAATTTGAGCGAATTCCTCGGTTATTTTGTATTTATTAAGGT
>NZ_JAPVZM010000014.1:0-67283 GCF_041432335.1 Streptococcus sp. 20925_1_24
AGTGATAAACGATTTTATCGCCCTACTTTTCGTATGCACTTAACGAATAAAGAGATTCTAGACAAGATTTTGAGCTATTCAGAAGACTTGAAACACCACTACAATCTCTATCAACTCTTGCTTTTTCACTTTCAGAACAAGGAACCTGACAAATTCTTCGGACTTATTGAGGACAATCTAAAGCAGGTTCATCATCTTTTTCAGACTGTCTTTAAAACCTTTCTAAAGGACAAAGAGAAAATCGTCAACGCCCTTCAACTCCCCTATTCTAACGCCAAACTGGAAGCGACCAATAATCTCGTTAAACTTATCAAACGAAATGCCTTTGGATTTCGGAACTTTGAAAACTTCAAAAAACGAATTTTTATCGCTCTCAATATCAAAAAAGAAAGGACAAATTTCGTCCTTTCTAGATCTTAGCTTTTCTTCAACCCACTACAGTTGACAAAGAGCCTTTTTATGGAAATTATAAAACCATTATTAGTTTAATCCTTGTTGATAACGTGCCAATTCAGCTTGGTTAGCCCAAACATAGTGACCTGGACGGATTTCTACCATAGAAGGTTTGTCAGTCTCATAGTCGTGTTGACTTGGGTCGTAAACCTTCAAGACCTTCTTACGTTCCAAGATTGGATCTGGGATTGGTACCGCTGAAAGCAAGGCTTGAGTATACGGGTGGATTGGATTGTTAAACAATTCTTCTGTTTCTGCAACCTCTACAATAACACCCTTGTAAATAACTGCGATACGATCTGAAATAAAACGAACGACAGACAAGTCATGGGCGATAAAGAGATAGGTCAAACCAAGTTCTTTTTGGAATTTTTTGAGCAAGTTCAAGACTTGGGCACGAACAGAAACGTCCAAGGCCGAAATAGGCTCATCTGCAATAACAAAGTCTGGTTGCATGACCAAGGCACGGGCAATACCGATACGTTGGCGTTGACCACCTGAAAACTCATGAGGGTAACGAGTCAAGTGCTCAGCAAGAAGACCTACTTCACGGATAATATTTTTAACTTTCTCTTTACGTTCTTCTTCATCTTTGAACAGACGGTGATTGTAAAGACCTTCAGAAATAATATAATCAACAGTCGCACGTTCATTCAAACTTGCGGCAGGGTCTTGGAAAATCATCTGGATACGACGAATCAATTCCGCAGCTTGTTCACGCGATTTCTTACCATTAATCTTTTGACCATCAAAAATAATATCACCATTACTTGTGTCATTTAGACCAATGATAGCACGACCAATAGTTGTTTTCCCACTACCTGACTCACCTACAAGCGAGAACGTTTCTCCCTTATTGATAAAGAAGTTAGCATTTTTAACCGCGACAAACTTCTTACTTCCTTCACCGAAGGAAATTTCTAAATCTTTGATTTCTACTAATTTTTCAGACATTTCCTTCCTCCTAGTCAGCCAGATGGGCAAATCCCATTTTTTCACGGATCTTATCATGGAGATTTGCAATCACAGCTGGTTTTTCTACTTTTGGAGCATCCTCATGAAGTAGCCAAGTTTTAGCCCAATGTGTCTCTGATACTGAGAATTGAGGAGCTTTTTGTTCGAAGTCAATCTGCATTGCATAGTCAGAGCGCAAGGCAAAGGCATCCCCTTTCAGGTCAGTATAAAGTGACGGAGGTGTTCCTGGGATTGAGTAAAGATCCCCTTTATCATCAGCAAGCTGAGGCAAGCTAGACAAGAGACTCCATGTATATGGATGGCGAGGGTCATAGAAGACTTCCTCAACAGTTCCATACTCAACGATTTCTCCTGCATACATAACCGCTACCTTATCCGCAATACTTGCCACCACACCAAGGTCGTGAGTGATAAAGATTGTTGTGAAATGGTACTCGTTTTGTAAAGATTTTAGCAAATCAATAATCTGAGCTTGAATAGTTACATCCAAGGCAGTCGTTGGCTCATCACAGATCAAGACATCAGGACGGCAGGCAAGGGCAATAGCAATAACGATACGTTGACGCATTCCTCCAGAATATTGGAAGGGGTATTCATCAAAACGTCTATCTGCGTCTGGAATCCCAACCTTATTCATGTAGTCAATGGCCAATTCTTTCGCTTCTTTAGCTGTTTTTCCTTGGTGTTTCACAATAACTTCTGTAATCTGACTACCAATTGTTTTAATCGGGTCCAAACTAGTCATTGGATCTTGGAAGATAGTCGCAATCTTAGCACCACGAATTTGTTCCCAATCCTTGTGAGAAGACAAGGCTGTCAAATCCTGACCACGGTAGTCAATACTTCCTTGGGCAATGCGACCATTTTCTTCAAGCATACCTGTGAAGGTCTTTGTCAAAACAGATTTCCCTGATCCTGACTCACCTACCAAGGCTAGTACTTCTCCTTCAACTAGTTCAAGGGAAACGCCGCGAATTGCTGTCAATACTTTGTCACGAACGTCAAATTCCACGACAATATCGCGAGCAGTCAAAATTACATTTTTTTCTTTTGTCATTTCTACTCCTATCTATGTGTACGTGGATCACTAGCATCCGCTAAGTTTTGACCAACTACGAAAAGGGACAAGGATACCAAGACAAGAGTTGTCAATGGAATCCAGAACAAGTAAGCATTGGTTGTTACGTTTTGTGAATAATCCGAAATCAAACGACCCAAACTTGGCACGGTAATTGGTAATCCAAGACCAAAGAAAGACAAGAAGGCTTCGTATGAGATAAAGCTCGGAAGCATTTGAGTCATGGTTGTCACAATAACAGATACCAATTGAGGCATGATGTTTTTAGCAACAATCTTCAAGGTTGGTGTTCCCAAAGTACGTGACGCCAAGTTGTATTCCAAATCACGATAACGCAAGATTTGCACACGAATCATGAAGGCAATCCCAATCCATGTTGTTACACTCATGGCAAAAATCAGATTCCAGAATCCAGCTCCGATTGAGTAAGTCAAGACAATGACAATCAAAAGAGATGGGATGTTTGAGATGACGTTATAAACTTCCATCATCACACGGTCAACTGATTTTGAAATTCCCCAAATACCACCGACAAAGACACCGATAACCAAGTTAATCACTGTCGCAATCACAGAAATGAGGATAGAGTTACGAGCTCCGAACCAAACACCGTCAAAGAGCGATTTACCGTTACTGTCAGTACCGAACCAATGCTCAGCATTTGGCTTGATATAACGAGCACTAAAGTCATTTACCTTGCTGACATCATTGAAATCAAACTTAGAAAACATTGGGTAGATGAAACTCATCAAAATGATAGCTACCAAGATTCCCAACATGACTACAGTTGATTTCTTCTTCATAAATTGTCTAAACACTGAACCCCAGTATGAATAAGCTGGCGCATCAATGGCTTCAGAGGCAAAATCGTCACGTTTTACAAACTGAAATTTTTCTTTATCGATTGTAGACATTATTTGCCTCCCTTCTCAGTCAATTTAATACGTGGGTCAATAATCGTCATCCAAATATCTCCCAAAAGAAGTGAGAAGATAGAAATACATGTAAAGATGAAGACAAGACCAACGACCATAGAGTTATTAGATGCTTTTACAGAGTCAATCAACATTTTACCCATACCTGGGAAAGCGAAGACTGTTTCAGTAAGGGTTGCACCACCGATAACCCCGATAACAGCACCAGGAATTCCTGAAACCAGCGGAACCATGGCATTTTTAAAGATGTGTTTGTTTGAAATTTCTTTTTCAGACAAACCTTTGGCACGAGCAAAACGAACAAAGTCCTGTGATTGTAAATCAATCATGTAACGACGAATCCAAATAGCTGTACCAGGAGCACCCAACAAACCAAGGATAACTGCTGGTAAAACATACGAACGCCAATCTCCAGCACCCAAGATAGGGAATGAATCTGGCAAACCGATTGAAGAACCAGCTAAACGAACGATATAAACCAAGGCAATTGTTGGAAGAGCCATCAAGAAGGTCAAAGCCCCTGTTGAAAAGCTATCAATCCAAGTATTCTTGAAGCGAGCCATAGCTGAACCAAGTGGCACAGCAATCGCATAAGAAATCACCAAACCGATCAATCCAACGACAGCAGAGCTGGCAATCATAGAAGGATATTGGTAGTTGCTTTCAGTTGCAGTATATGGGTCATCTTTCCCATAGTTAGCTACTTCACGTGAATCAGCCTGACTAGGTGATTTGTAGGTTCTTGAGTAAATATTTACAGAAGAAGTTTTCTTACCTGTTGGGAACTGAACTTGAGATGTTTTTGTTTGTCCTTGTCCCTGAGTAATAACCTGTAAAACAGGGCTATTAGCATAGGTTGGATAGGAGTCACCTAAATTAATGTTCACAAAGTTTTGATGCACAAATGGGAACTGACTGTTGAAGTACAAGAGATATTTATGTTTAGTTCCTGAACCAACCAATGACCATCCGATCGCTGGATCGTTTTCGAAACGAAGGTAACGCTTCAAGTCTGGATTTTCAGGGTCTTGAATTTTATTTGTATGATCAATGTCAATCAAGTTGGCATAGAAGTGAAAAACACGTTCAAAAATTGGGATTTCACGAGTAGCGTAGAATTGGCCACTTTCAGTAAATTCTCCCAAGGTCCAACCATGACCGATTTGTTTGATGTATTTTTCATAGATAGCCTTGTTGGTGTCATTGGCTTCAACTGTTACAGAAGCATCCATCTGGCTAGCTTTTTCTTGCAACTCTTTAGTATCGTAGTACTCGATATAGCCCATACGCTCATAAACGGTATTCTCATAGTTATCACGTTTATCAGCCGTTGTCGCAATCTTATTATAGTTGGTATCCTGTTTGAAAATCAATTTTCGAGGAACCATTGTATAGATAATCGTGTAGGTCAAGGTTGTTACTAAGAAGATAGAAACCAAGGACCGCAAAACACGCATAAAAATATATTTTTTCATATCATTTCCTTTAAAAATCCCAAAAGAACCTTCTCCTCATGGAGAGAAAGTTCTATTGAAAATTATTTACTTCACATGACTTGCCAATTCTTTTTGAGCTTTCTCGTTTGACTCAGTCTTTTCTTTCAACCATTTTTCACGAGCTTTTTCATACTCTTCTTTGGTGATTGCTTTTTCACCAACTTCAGTGTACTTCAAGTATCCTGAATTTTCACCTTTAAGGCCGGCTACTGAATATGAAGAGCTAAATGGTAGAACTTTTGAAACATATGAAACGGCTGTTTCTTTAGGAGAAGCCATTACTGGAATTGTCAAAGCATTATCAGTCAACCAAGCTTGTGCCACCGCGTATTTTTCATAACGTTTTTGAACATCTTGGTTTTCGCTGTTTGCGTCATCAAGTAATTTTCCATAGTCAGCTAAACCAAGTTTGCTTACTACTGATGCATCTGTGTTTTGGTCAATACCAAGGTAGAGGCGAGTGCTTCCTCCCTTAAGGACGAATTGATCCAAGAAAGTAGAAGGATCTTGATAGTCAGGGTTCCATCCTAGCAAGGTATGGATATCCCAGTCTTGTTCTTTAGCTGTTGGAGCGCTAAATGAAATTGGTAAAGCTTCTGCTTGAGTCATTTGTTGTAAGTCTACAACAACATTATCTGAACCCAATACTTTTTCAATTGATTGTTTCAATGATTGAACACGGTTTACAACCGCTGTTGATTCTTGGATAACCAAGGCATCCAAGTGGATTGGGAATTCAACACCTTCAGCTTGTAGGCTTGATTTTGCTTTAGCAAAGACTTCTTTCGCTTTTTCTTCATTGTAAAGTCCATTTTGAGAATCTGCTAGAGACACGTTTGACCAAGTAGAAGAATTTGTCTTAGCCAAGCTATCTTGTACCAATTCACCAAATGTTTTCTTACCAACTTGAAGATTATAAGGTGCAAACGTATTACGGATGGCTACTGCGGCTCCATCAGTACCATTTGTTTGAGCTGAGTAAGAAGCACGGTCCACTGCAAAGTTCAAGGCTTGACGGAATTCCTTGTTTAGCAATGCTTTCTGAGTAGATGTCTTTTGGGCATCACTTGTTTTGGCAGTGTGGTTATAGGTTGTACGGCCATAGTTCAAGCTGACAGTTGCAACACCAGCACCTGGTTCGTTAAAGTAAATGTTATCTTTAAAGTCAGCTGCATATTTTTCATATGTCGAACTTGTAGGGAAGATACGAGCTTTGCTATATTGACCATCGGCAAAACCTTTGGCAATCACATCTTGGTCCTTACCATCCCAGAAAGTGAACTTAACGTTCTCAATTTTTACATTTTCTTTGTCCCAGTAAGCATCATTTTTAGCCATCTCGATAGATGATTTAGGAGTTACAGCCTTCAAGACAAATGGACCGTTATAAAGAATAGAGTTAGCATCTGTTGGGGAACCAAAAACTTCCCCTTTTGAAGTTAAGAATTCTTCATTAACCGGCATCAAAACACCACTAGTTGTCTTGTCATTCCAGAAAGTTTCTGGCTGGTTCAAAGTATATTCTAGTGTTTGATCATCAAGTGCTTTTACTCCAACGGTTGAAAAGTCGCTTGTTTCACCCTTGATATAGGCTTCTAATCCTTTAATAGAAGAGCTAACGATTGAAAGTCCTTTTGATTTTCCATCTACGGCGTGTTTCAAACCAGTAACGAAGTCTTTAGCAGTGACAGGAGCGTATTCCTCTCCCTCTGCAGTTACCCATTTAGCATCCTTACGGATTTTATAGGTATAAGTCAAACCATCTTTTGAAACTGTCCATGATTCAGCAATAGAAGGAACCAGATTACCATATTTATCATTAGCCAACAAACCATCTACTGCATTTGTTGTGACGAATGATGTTGAATCGATATTGCTGACGATATAATCCAAGGTTTCTGGATCTGTTTGATAAACATATTGGTAATCTTTTGCTAGTTTAGCATTATTTGAACTAGTGTTTGAACACGCAGCTAGAACTCCTGACGCTAATAAGGTAGCCCCCGCTACAGCAAGCACTCGACTTTTTTTCATTTATTTACTCCTCTTATAAAGTATAGGTTATTATTGATTATACCATATATTTTAAGATATTTCAATAAAAGTAAACGAATTTTCAGAATATTTAGGCTTATTAACACAAAAAATCTGAAAAAGCTATTGACTGAAAATCATTTTCAAGGTATAATAATAAACGTTAAGGCGGTATAGCCAAGTGGTAAGGCACGGCTCTGCAAAAGCTTGATCGTCGGTTCAAATCCGTCTACCGCCTTTCAGTACCGAATTTATCGGAATTTATCAAGACAAAAAGCCCGTAAAATAGGGCTTTTTTATTTTTCATCGAATAAATACGTATAATTTTAAAAAACTTTTGGGGCAAGGTTGGGGCTGAGTTTTTCGAGGATACTATTCCCTTTTAAAACAACTGAAAAAAGCTTTGTCACTCATGATGACAAAAGCCTCTAATTTACTCTGTTTCTTCTTCTATTTCGACTTCTGTGATTTGGACTTTTACCTTGGTAACACGTCCATTTTTCACTTTATCATTGGTTAGGATAAGCTGTTTGTTTTGGCTGACTAATTCATAACTGAGTTTCTCAGTCGTTGGAATGGTCCCAACTCCTGTCAAATAGTAACCAGCGATGGTATCAACGTCATCACTTGCTAGTTCGACATCAAAGTAGTCATTAAAATCATTGAGATTCATGGTACCTTGAACAATATAAGTATCTTCTCCGATTTGATGAACTTCGATTTCAGCCTTATCTGTTTCATCATCGATTTCCCCAACGATTTCCTCTAAGAGGTCTTCAAGTGTCACCAAACCAGCCATCCCACCGTATTCATCCAGCAAGATTGCCATTTGTCTTTGGGTATTTCTCAATTCTTTTAACAAGTCATCCACAAAAATGGTTTCAGGAACAAAAAGTGGATCTTGTAAGATTTTCTTCCAAACAATATTGTCAAAACCGTCCATAAAGCCCGCCTTAAGGAGACTCTTGGTGTGAATGATCCCAATCACGTTATCCTTATCCCCATCATAGACAGGGATACGAGAATAATTTTGTTTTAAAATACTTTGGATAATGGTTTGACTCTCATCCTGAATATCGACCATAAAGGCATCCGTTCGAGGAACCATAACTTCTCTGGCCATTAATTCGTCCAGTGAAAAAATCCCTTGTAACATCTCAATTTCGTCAGCATCTAGTGTTTCTTCACTATTGGTCAGCATGTACTCAATTTCATCACGGGTCATTTTTTCATCAGCATCGTCAAAGGTCATAGGGGTCAAGCGACTCAAGAGATTGGTAGATGCAGACAAGAGCCAAACAAAGGGACTAACTAGTTTCCCAAGTCCAATGATAACTGGCGCTGTACGAATGGCCAAGGCATCTTTTAGATTAAGAGCGATTCTCTTAGGATACAATTCCCCAAAAACGATGGAAATATAAGTCAAAAATGCTAAAGATAGAAAACTTGCAACGGCATAAGATGTTTCGCCATTTCCAAGCCAAGATGCAATTTCTCGTCCCAGAGTTTCTGCCAAACTCGCCCCTGATAAGATCGTAATCAGGGTAATCCCTACTTGAATGGTTGATAAAAAGTGGTTAGGATTTTCTAGTACCTTAAGCAGACGGATATAGCGTCTATCTCCTTCTTCTGCCTTTTGTTCAACCCGCGCACGGTTAAGTGAAACCATAGCCATTTCTGTGGCTGAGAAAAAGGCATTTAATACCGTCAAGATAAACAATAAAACAAATTGTAGCAACAAATTCTGACTACTTGGGTCTTCCATAGTTCTTCTCCTAAAATAGTATCTTATCCTTTATTATATCACAAAAATTAGCTCAGTACATATTATTTTTTCTCAGTGTCTATTCTAGTTCTACTTAAATTGTCCAAAAAAGAACTCCTACATCCACTAGTGACATAGGAGTTTATCTTATCTTTTACTGAGTTACCGTTACTTCTCCAGTTCGGTAATCCAGTTGAAGCCCTTTTTGAACATTTGGAACTAGAACATTGAATTCCAATTCTCCGTCTGAAGACTTGGCTTCAATCTGTGAAGCTGAAGGAACTAAATCCTCATTTGAAGCATAATAAAGAGTTACACGGTAACGGACACGCTTGTTTTTATCCAAGGCCTTACGTACCATACTTTCATAGTAGTTTTGACCAGTCGAATCCTCGGCTTGCGCCTGATTTGCCCAGGCTGTTTGAACAGCAATGTTTTTAGGATTGCTTGTCGAGGCATCAAAACCATCCAAACCACCGATTAAGGCATAGCCTAACAAGTGCCCTCTATCAACTGCATGGGTATAAGTACCCTTTAGATTCTTAACCTGATGCCAGCCTGGAGGAGTCCATGAAGTCGAACCATTCCCAGTTTCTTCACGATTCTTGTACTGGCGAGTAGCCTTAGACAAGAGAGCATTTGCTACGGTTGGCACTGTTTCCTTGCCCACTGTCTTTGTTTTATTATCAGCGTAGGGCTTACTTGAAACCTTGGCATCTAGATTTGTTTTATTGCCATTGACGATAAAAGCACCTGAGCCATTCCACTCCAGACTCCCTTTTACTTGACTCTTGACTGCGTCTGTTAAGACACTCTCTGCCAATTCTTGACTAGGAGCTTCAGACGCTTGTTTTTTCTGACTAAGCTTGGTTTTGGGACTATTAGCTGTCGACTGCATCTGCTTGATATAGTAGCTCCCTGCAGATAAAAGCAATAACGCTAGCAATCCGATTAGTGTCTGTCTTGTTTTTTTGTTCATATTTCTCCTTATTCTTTATAAAAAGGCTGGTCTCCCAGCCTAATTTCCTGTAAATTTATGAATCAATTCCTGCCATTTTGCTGGAGACAGGATGGCCCATGGATCTTGACCCTTGCCCAAGATTCCATAGCCTACCATTAAACCGATTCCTAGGGCTAAAACACCTAAAATCAGTACCAGGATGACTAAAAGTAAACGCTTGACTACGTAGCTTGATTTCTTATTCATCTTCATCACTTGCCTCAATCCGCTGAATCTTAGCACCTAGCTGTGCCAACTTCTCATGGAAACGGTAGTAACCTCTATCCAAGTGAACCAATTTACCAACTACAGTTTCTCCTTGTGCTACCAAACCTGTCAAAATCAAGGCTGCGCTGGCACGAAGGTCAGTTGAAAGAACTTCCGCTCCCTGCAAAGCTTGTCCACCAACAATACGAGCTGTATCACGGATAATCTCAGAGTGCAAGCCCATGCGACGCATTTCTTCTAGGTGTTGAAAACGATTTTCGAAAACTGTCTCCACCATAGTTGATTCCCCTTTTGCGACGGTCATCAAGGCTGTAAATTGAGCCTGCATATCTGTTGGAAATCCTGGGTGGGGCAAGGTTTTCACATGAACAGCTTTTAGATTTTCTAGTTGAGAGCGAACTCGAATTCCTTCAGTCTCCTCCGTCACTTCCACTCCCATTTCAAGCAATTTGGCAATCAAGGGACGATTGTGCTCCCAGACAGCGTCTCGAATCAAGACATCACCACCAGTCATGGCAGCAGCCACCATAAAGGTTCCTGCTTCGATACGGTCTTGGACTACATTGTGAGTCGTACCATGAAGTTTCTCAACACCGGTAATGGTAATGGTCTCTGTACCAGCACCCTTAACCTTAGCTCCCATTTCATTGAGGAGAATAGCTAGGTCAACAATCTCAGGTTCACGCGCAGCATTTTCAATCACTGTCACCCCATCAGCCAGCGTCGCTGCCATCATCAAGTTCTGAGTAGCACCAACACTTGGGAAATCCATATAGATATGAGCTCCATGTAAGCGATCAGCCTTGGCTTCGATGTAACCAGCTGTTTGACTAATCTTAGCCCCCATAGCTTCCAGACCTTTCAAATGAAGATCAATAGGACGGCTACCAATCGTACAACCACCTGGCATGGATACCTTAGCATGACCTACACGGGCAAGAATTGGACCCAAGACAACGATAGATGCACGCATCTTGCTGACATACTTGTAAGGAGCTTCCTCAGTGATATCTCCAGTCGCATCCACCTCGACAAGATGAGCTTCCTCATCAAAATCAACCTTGGCATTCAAACCACGAACCACCTGATTCATAGTGAAAACATCCGACAAGATAGGAACATTCTGCAAGACGGTCTTTCCTTCACTTGCTAGAATAGTCGCTGCCAACAAGGGCAAGACTGCATTCTTTGCTCCTTCGATCGTAACACTTCCTACCAGACGATTATCGCCACCTTGAACCACAATTTTTTCCATACTTATTTCCTTTACATTTGATTTTATAATAATCCTCTAAGCGCTTCTTGCCACAACTGATATAGGCTGATAAAGAAAGAACTCATGATGTAGCCCATGACAATACTGAAAAGAGCTATCAATAAACGGACTTTTCCTGTATTCTCAGCTGTCACTTTTAAAACCTTTTCCCATCTAACAAGATTCTTTAAAAGGTAAAAACTCACATAAATAAAGAGCATGTGACTGCTTAGAGTGAATAATAATTGAACCATTTGACTATTATACCATCTTCTCTGTTTGTGCGCTAGTTTAGAAACTTCACTCAAAAACTAAGGATTGTGTTTCAAGTAATCAATTGCATCTTGTAGGGTTTTAACAGGCACGATTTTCATATCTGTCTTGATTGTTTTAGCTGCTTCTAGGGCTGTTTGGTAGTTGTTTTTCGCATCAGGATGTGCTTTTTGTTCTTCTTCGCTAACAGGGTTATCTGGGGCAAAGAAAATCGCGGCACCTTCTCTAGCCGAAGCAACAACTTTCTTATCAATACCTCCAATATCCCCCACATTACCATCACGGTCAATGGTACCTGTACCGGCAACAATACGGCCATTACGAAGGCCAGGGTCAGCTATTTGGGTATAGATGGCCAGACTAAACATGAGACCTGCACTTGGACCGCCAATACCAGCTGTTGAAAAGCGAATTGGGACATCACTGGTTACTTCTGTACGGTCAATCAAGCCGATTCCAATTCCATTTTTGCCATTTTCCAAGGTGATAATCTTACCTTCTGCAGACTTGGTTTTCCCATCCTCTTCATAGGTAACCTTGACGGAGTCCCCTAATTTTTGAGAATTGACATAATCAATCAAGTCTTTGGAACTGTCAAAGGTTTGATCATTAACTGCTGTGACCGTATCAGAGATGTTGAGAATCCCTTTAAAGGTCGAATTATCTGTCACAGTCAAAACATAAACCCCAAGATATTTTAGTTCAATATCCTTACCAGCTGTTTTTAGCCCTTGATACTTGGCCATATTTTGCGATGTTTGCATGTAGAATTGATTGATCCGCATAAATTCAACATCGGAAGATCCACCTGTAGTCTCCTGAGCACTACGAATATCTGTAAAAGGCGTCAACCACGCATAAATCATATGGGCTAAAGTAGCGTGCTGGACACCAACTGTAACGAAGTGATAGGCCCCAGCTTCCTTATCTTCTGTGTCATTTACTTTAAGGACTTGGCGAATATCTTCCGAACCACCTGGAACCTCTATATAGTAGGGCAAGGGCACTACAAATGCCAAGAAAGTCACAATCAAGGCCGCAATGACATATAAGGGCCATCTAATCTTTTTTTTCATTTCTTATTTCCTCCAAAATACTATCAGGAACATAGCCGGCAATATCCTGACCAAACTTCAAAAGCTCTCTAACACCGGATGAACTGAGATAGAGATGTTCAGGTCGACTATGTAAATAAATGGTCTCTATATTAGGAGACAGCTGATGATTGTAGTAATCAAAACTGGCTTCATATTGCAAATCAGACGCATTCCTCAAACCACGCACTAGACAAGTAGCCCCCAGTCTTTTCGCGACATCGACCACCAATTCATCATGAGAAGACACGACTTTAACATTTCCCAAATGTTTCAAAGCCTTTTCTAACCCCCGTTTACGATTTTCGATAGGAAGAAATCCTTGTTTGTGGGGATTAAAAAAAATACCGACATAGAGCTTATCAAAGAGTCTGCTCGCCCGTTCAATGATATCCAGATGCCCATTTGTCATCGGATCAAATGAGCCTGTGAATAAGCCAATCTTATCTGACATAAACTGTCACCTTACTAATTCCATAAATTTTTTCCTTCCAGATACCCAGGCAGGCAATTTCTTCCGGAAGTTCAACGGCCTTATCCGTCTCACACACGACCATAATATCTTCAGAAAATAGCTCTCTCTCAGCCATTTTTTCAATATCTGCTACGATTTGTTCCTTGGCATAAGGAGGGTCTAAGAAAATGAGGTCGAATTCCCCAGATACCTGTTCCAATGCCCGTTCTGCATCCATCTTGAGGAGTTGAAATTTTCCAACTTCCTTGGTCATCCGAATATTTTCAGCCACGATGGTCTGAGCCTTACGGTCTCTCTCCACCAAAACAGCGCTAGACATGCCACGCGATACTGCTTCGATAGATAAACCACCACTACCTGCATAAAGGTCCAAGACTCGTCCACCTTCAAAGTAGGGACCAATCATGTTAAAAATGGCTCCCCTAACCTTATCCGAAGTGGGCCTTGTCGTCTTGCCTTCTAGTGTCTTGAGGGGGCGTCCCCCATAGATTCCTGATACGATTTTCATACCGTTTATTATACCAAATTATAGGCGAAAAGAGAAAGAAAACCGAACCTTGCGGTTCGATTCTCTACAAAATATTTTCGTAAGTATCGCGGACTTCCTGAGGCCAAACACTTGTTTGCACTTCTCCGATGTGTTTCTTGCGAAGTAGGAACATGGCCATACGAGATTGTCCAATTCCTCCACCGATTGTCAACGGGAATAGGCCATTCAACAAAGCCTTGTGCCATTCCAATTCCAAGCGGTCCTCATCACCGGTAATTTCTACTTGACGGCGAAGGGTTTCTTCATCTACACGAATCCCCATAGAAGACAACTCAAAGGCTCCACCTAGAGACTCATTCCAGACAAGAATATCGCCATTCAGACCCTTGTAGCCATTTTCAGATTCGCTTGTCCAGTCATCATAGTCTGGTGCACGCCCATCGTGCGGTTTACCGTCTGGTAATTCACCACCGATACCGATCAAGAAGACTGCTCCAAATTCTTTACAAATAGCATTTTCACGCTCTTTTGGTGTCAAGTCTGGGTAGCGTTCTACCAACTCTTCTGTGTGGATAAAAGTGATTTGTTTTGGCAAGATTGACTCGATGTCATAGCGGGCTTCAACAGCTAGCTCAGTAAGGCGAATGGCCTTGTAAATCTTCTCAACTGTTTCTTTTAAATAAGCGATGTTACGCTTACCATTTGGGATAACCTTCTCCCAGTCCCACTGGTCAACATAAACAGAGTGGGTTGCATCCAGCGAGTCTTCGTCTGGACGAAGGGCTTTCATGTGGACGAAAAGACCTTCACCCTCACCGAAACCAAAGCGAGCTAGAGTATGGCGTTTCCATTTAGCAAGTGAATGCACCACTTCATAAGTAGCATCAGGGATTTGGAGAACCTTGACCGATACGGCATTCTCAACACCTGATAAGTTGTCCTGCATCCCGTCACCGACCCTACTCAAGATAGGACCTTGAACTTCGACAACTTCTAGCTTGTCTTTCAAATACTGAGTAAAAGTGTTTTTGACAAAGGAAATTTCTTCTTGTTGGTGGATAAAACTTTTCTTCATAAACTACTCCTCAAAAAATTAATTAAAAGCATTATACACCTATTTCCAAGAAAAGAAAAGAGAAATTTTAAAAAAAATCAGTGTCATTCAAAACACTGATTTCATAGACCTTTAGTCATTACGACCGAAGATACGTAGAATACTTAGGAAAAGATTGATAAAATCAAGATAAATACTGAGAGCCATTGACACAACCCAACCTGTCGCTACACGACCTTGTGATTGTTCATAAGCGAGACGAATTCTTTGGTTGTCCCAAGCAATCAGCCCAGAGAAGACCAAAACCATGGCTACGCTAATCATATAATCAAAGAAACCGCTAGCCAAGAAAATATTAACTACCATAGCAATCAGCAAACCGATAAGAGCCGCCATCATCGCTCGACCAAGGCCACTCAAATCTTTCTTGGTGAACATACCGACTGCCGCCATAACAAAGAAGAGAAGGGCGCTCGATACAAAGGCAGATAAAACTGTACCTGGAGTATAGAAGGCCACCACAAAACTGAGTGTAAAGCCGTTTAATACTGAGTAAAGTAAAAATACTGGAAGAGCCGCTGGACTATTCTTTGAAGCCATGCTACTGGCAACGAAAACCAAGGCCAACTCCGCAAATGTTGCAATGGTCAACCAGAGACGCCCCTGCATCAAAAAGTAAACCAACTGAGACTGAAAGACCGTCAACATAAGGCCTGATACCAAAGCGGATAGTCCGATTCCTAGACCAACAAAGGCATAAACCTTAGCGTAAAATTGATTGAGACCTGCGCGGTCATGAATAATAGTGTGATTCATCTTTTCTCCTTTTCTATGAACATCTTTCCTTGATTATAACAAAGAAAGTTAAAATTAGCTTAAATGGAAAATTAAAATACCTGCTGCAACGGCAACATTGAGACTCTCGGCCTGACCCTTCATGCTAATATGGACCAATTGATCTGCACTTTCAGCCATGAGGGGACTAATTCCTTGCCCCTCATTTCCCATGACTAGTACAAAATTTTCTATAGAAGGCAGTTCTCTGTAATCAACAGAATCTTTAGATAGGGTTGTTGCCAGCACTGGGACAGCTGCCTCTTTGGTTTCCTTAAGAAGCGCTTGGCTCGACATCCGGTAAATGGGCAGATGGAAATGACTGCCTTGCATCGAACGTAAGGTCTTGAGACTGTAGATATCTGCCGACTTATCAGAAACAATCACTCCTGTATAGCCTGCTGCATCCGCAGTCCGAATGATCGTTCCCACATTACCAGGATCTTGCACATCTTCCAAAAATAAGAACTTGCCCTGACTAAAATCAACTTGTCCTACTTCTTCTTTTTGAACCACGGCAACAATGCCCTGCGGAGTCTGAGAATCCGCTAAATCTAGCAAAATATCTTCTGACACCCAGACAGTTTGCGGAAAAGCAGCTAGCTGATCTCGGTAACTTTCTAGGGCAAAGATTTTCTCAATCGTCACTCCAGCTTGAACAGCTTCTTCAAACAAGTGCCAGCCTTCAATCAAGTAGGCTGTCTTTCGGTATTTTTTTTGGTGTAATTTCTTGGCATTTTTTACCACAGAATTGGCTTTTGAGGTTATAATAGTCATAGAAATATTATAACACAATCAAAGGGGTTTGGTATGCAAAAGGTTAGAATGATTGCCCAAGGTAGGGTGCAAGGAGTCGGCTTTCGTTGGGGTGTTTACAGCCTGGCACTTGAAATTGGTGGCATCACAGGTCGAGTATGGAATAACGACGATGGCACAGTGGAAATCTTAGCCCAAGCAGACTCATCTGCTATCATGGCAAAATTTATCCAAGAAATCCGCAAAGGACCCACACCTTTTTCAAAAGTCAGCTACTTAGATGTCAAACTAAGCAACTTTCCTCCCTACCCTGACTTTAAAATCGCAAATTAGGTCTCTAGAACTATTGTATATTTTGTAAAAAAACAGTAGAATAGAAAGGTATAATTTTTAAAGAAGGAATAAAAACAGTGAAATCTATTAAACGTTTTGCACTCTCGGCTATGGGAGTGTCTATGTTGCTTGTCTTGACTGGCTGTGTTAGCGTCGATAAAGCCACAGGAAAGCCAATAGGATTTATTTGGAATACTATCGGAGCGCCTATGGCTGAAGCTATCAAGTACTTCGCTACTGATCAAGGTCTAGGCTTTGGTGTCGCTATCATCATCGTAACCATTATCGTGCGCTTGATTATCTTGCCACTTGGTATCTACCAATCATGGAAGGCAACGCTTCACTCTGAAAAGATGAACGCCCTCAAGCACGTCCTTGAGCCACACCAAACGCGTCTCAAGGAAGCGACTACTCAAGAAGAAAAACTCGAAGCCCAACAAGCTCTCTTTGCCGCTCAAAAAGAACACGGCATCAGCATGTTTGGTGGTGTAGGATGTTTCCCTATCCTCCTTCAAATGCCTTTCTTCTCTGCAATTTACTTTGCTGCCCAACATACTGAAGGTGTCGCTCAAGCAAGTTACCTAGGAATTCCTCTAGGCTCTCCAAGTATGATTTTAGCTGCCTGCGCTGGTGTCCTTTACTATCTTCAATCACTCCTCTCACTTCACGGAGTAGAAGATGAAACGCAAAGAGATCAAATCAAGAAAATGGCTTACGTGAGCCCAGTCATGATTGCCGGCTTCTCCCTCATCTCACCAGCTAGTGTCACTCTTTATTGGGTTGTCGGTGGTTTCATGATGATTCTCCAACAGTTTATCGTCAACTATATCGTTCGTCCAAAACTTCGCAAAAAAGTCCGTGAAGAACTAGCCAAGAACCCACCAAAAGCAAGTGCTTTCTCTAAACCAAGTGGACGAAAAGACGTTACCCCTGAACAACCAACTGCTATCACAAGCAAGAAAAAACACAAAAATCGCAACGCTGGAAAACAACGTTCGAGATAAGAAGAAAAAGGCTTAGCTAGTTTGCTAAGTCTTTTTGCAAGTCATACTCTTCGAAAATCTCTTCAAACCACGTCAGCTTCGCCTTGCCGTATATATGTTACTGACTTCGTCAGTTCTATCCACAACCTCAAAACCATGTTTTGAGCAGCCTGCGGCTAGCTTCCTAGTTTGCTCTTTGATTTTCATTGAGTATCAAAAGCCCGATGTTTCCATCAGGCTTCTTTTTATCCATGTACACGTTTCATATAGTCTTGGTAACTTTCGGTATCCATGAGTTTTTTAGCGTTCTTGACTCGGTCTGCTGTTGGTGGTTTAACCCCTTCGAGGGAATATGGAATTCCCAGTTCACGCCACTTGAATTCTCCCATGGTGTGATAAGGTAGAATTTCAAACTTATCAACATTTTTGAGGGTCTTGACGAACTTACCAAGTTCAATCAAGTCGTCGTCTCTGTCTGTCAATCCTGGAACTAGTACGTGGCGAATCCAGACAGGTTTTCCAATATCTGATAGATACTGGGCACAAGCCAAGATATTTTTATTGGTTTGGCTAGTGACAATCTTATGCTGTGCTTCATTGATTTCCTTGATATCCAAGAGAACCAAGTCAGTGACAGCCATGAGTTTGTCAAACTTCTCAAGGTAACGTGGTTTATTACGGAAAGGAAGGGCACAGGTGTCCAAGGTACAGTGGATTCCTTGTTCCTTAGCCTTAGTGAAGAGGGCAATCAGGAAATCAATCTGCAAGAGGGCTTCTCCTCCACTGACAGTGATTCCTCCCTTGTCTCCCCAGAAACCGCGGTAACGCAAGGCTTCTGTCAAGACATCATCTACCGTCCGTTCACGTGATTTATTGGACTCCATAGCCCAAGTGTCCGGGTTATGGCAATACTGGCAACGCATGTGACAGCCCTGCAAAAAGACAATAAAGCGAATACCAGGGCCATCTACCGCCCCAAAACTTTCTGTCGAATGCACCATTCCTGTCACTTGTCCATAATCAATTGTTTCTTCAGACATATCGTTACCTTCCTTGAAAACGTTTTATAGTTTTATTATATCATGACTTGAAGGAAAAACAAGATTTTTGCCTATTTTTTAGAAAGCAATCTGTTTTTCAATTTCATTTTCAATTACTTATCATTTTATTCTTCAAAATCAAAGCCATACAAGGTTGCAAAGTAGTCCTCAGGGCGCTCTGCACGGCGGATTTGACGGGCTTTACCTTCTTCGGTATAAAGGATTTCCGCAGAACGAAGTTTGGCGTTGTACTGGTAGCCCATGGAAAAACCGTGAGCACCTGTATCATGAATTACCAGCAAATCACCGATTTCTGTATGAGGTAGTTCACGATTTACTGCAAATTTATCATTGTTTTCACAGAGTGAACCAACCACATCTACAACTTCAGCTGGTCCATCTGGATGGGTCACGTTAGTAATATGATGGTATGCTCCGTACATAGCTGGACGCATGAGGTTGACTGCTGATGCATCCACACCTAGATAGGTACGGTAGGTTTCCTTCTTATGAGTCACTCTTGTAACCAAAGCACCGTGAGGTGCCAACATAAAACGACCCAATTCGGTGAAAATCTTAACCTGCCCAAGACCTGCTGGCGTAAGGACCTCTTCATACACCTTACGAACTCCCTCACCAATCAAGGCAATATCATTTGGCTCCTGGTCTGGACGATAGTTGACACCAATACCGCCAGAAAGATTGATAAAGTCTAGCGAAATGCCCAACTTTTCCTTGATTTCAACAGCCAATTCAAAAAGCTGACGAGCCAACTCTGGATAATAGAGATGGGTCACTGTATTGGATGCTAGGAAGGAGTGAATCCCAAAAGTCTTGGCTCCTTTTTCCTTCAAGATGGCAAAAGCTTCAAAGAGCTGGTCCTTGGTCATACCAAACTTGGCTTCTCCAGGATTGTCCATAATGTCTGTCCCCAGTTCAAAAACGCCTCCAGGATTGTAACGACAAGAAATAATTTCTGGAATGCCTGCTGCACGCTCCAGATGTTCAATATCTTCAAAAGCATCCAAGTTAATGGTCGCACCTAATTCACGTGCATAGGCATATTCCTTATCTGGCGTGTTGTTTGAAGAGAACATAATCTCAGAACCAGGGAAATTCAGTTTATGGCTCATCAAAAGTTCCACATAACTAGAGCAGTCCACACCACAACCTTCCTCTTGGAGAATTTTCAAAATAGCTGGAGTTGGAGTAGCCTTAACTGCAAAATATTCCTTAAAGCCCTTGTTCCACGAAAAGGCTTGGTTGACGGCCCTTGCCTTCTCACGAATTCCCTTCTCATCATACAAGTGAAAGGGAGTCGGGAACTCGGCAACAATCGCTTCTAAGTCTTCTTTATTGATAAATGGTGTTTTCATAAGTTTCCTTCTATTCTATTTGCAAAGAAAGGCTGGGACAATCGTTCCAACCTTTAGTTCTATCTCTTATTTATCTTCGTCAAAGATATTGCCAACCTCAACATCGATGGCTTGGTTCTTGACATCAATATTGGTTACCTTCAAGAGTGACTTGTAATCAAACTGCTTTTCACGTTCTTCTTGGGCATTGTCCGCAAAGACTGCTACACCTGCCAATTCCGAATCAAACTCACGCAAGAGACTAATCATCCCGTTGACCGTTCCGCCGCCTTTCAAGAAGTCATCCACAATCAAGACACGGCTTCCTGCCTTGAGACTACGTTTTGAAAGGAACATTTTCTCAATGCGGTCACCACTTGAACCGGATACATAGTTGACGCTAACCGTTGAACCTTCGGTAATTTTCAGGTCACGGCGCACAATAACAAAAGGAACATTGAGGACATTGGCAACTGCATTTGCAAGTGGAACACCCTTAGTCGCTACTGTCATAACCGCATCAATTTTTTGGTCCATAAAGCTCTTGGCAATAATGCGACCAATATTTTTCAAGATAGCTGGTGTGCTGAGCAAATCAGACAGATAGATGTAACCACCTGGCAAGATACGGTCACTTTCTGACAACTTGGCACGCAAGTCTTCAACCATTTCCTTAGCATCCTGACTCGAAATAGACGGTGTAAAGATAACACCTCCGCCAGCCCCAGTTACAGTCTGAATGTGACCGATTTCGATTTCCTCAAAGGCGCGTTTGATAATCACGATATCTTCTGAGATAGATGATTTAGCAGATTCATACTTTTCAGCAAAAGTATTGAGACTAGTTAGTTTATAAGGATTATTAATCAAATAGTTGGAAATGACAACCATCCGATCACTTCTTCTTAATTTCATTTCTTTTTCCTATTCCATTTTTATTCAAAAAATCAAAAAGTAAACTAGAAAGCTGGTCGCTGGTGGTTCAAAACACTGTTTTGAGATTGTCGATAGAACTGACAAGGTCTGTAATATACCTACATATATACATACGACAAGGCGATGCTACCCTAGTTTGAAGAGATTTTAGAAGAGTATTCATTTTTGTCTTTTACTTATTATACCATATTCACATAAAAAAACGAACATTCTTGTCCTAAAAAATGCTCATTTTTCTTAAATTATTAATCTAAATCTGGTTTATAGAAGGAACGATTGTCCATAGCGAAGATTTTATTGGTCATCTCTCCCTTATCCACCAAAGCCAGAGCTGTTGACATCATCATCATGCTTGCATCCAGATTATCAATCATATGGATAATCTCTGCTTCCATAATACGTGGACGGACCGGGCTTCCATACTCAAGTAAGCCGTGGTGACTGAGGATAACGTGACGAAGCAGAACGACTTCTTCCTTGGTATCATCAATACCGAGTTCCATAACTGTCTTGGTAATTTCGCTATCAATTAGAGCGATATGTCCAAGAAGATTACCTCGTACTGTATACTCAGTCTGGTCTGGTCCCGTCAACTCGATAACTTTAGCCAAGTCATGCAGCATAATCCCCGCATAGAGCAGACTCTTATTGAGCTGAGGATAGATCTCGCTAATGGCATCGGCCAAGCGCACCATGGTCGCCGTATGATAGGCCAAGCCCGTTTCAAAGGCATGATGGTTGGTCTTGGCAGCTGGATAAGAGTAGAATTCCTTATCATACTTGGTGTAGAGATTTCGGACAATTCGTTGCCAGACAGGATTTTCAATTTTGAAAATCATTTGCGACATGTAGTCACGGATTTCCTTGACATCAACTGGTGACTTGACCTTGAAATCAGCTGGATCATTGGGTTCACCAGGTTGAGGCAGGCGGAGAGTAATTTGATTGACTTGAGGGGTGTTGTTATAAACTTCTCGGCGCCCTTTCATGTGGACAACCTTACCTGCGGTAAAGGCCTCAATGTTATGAGGTTGGGCATCCCAGAGCTTCCCATCAATCTCGCCACTATCATCTTGGAAGGTAAAGGCTAGGTAGTTTTTCCCAGCTCGAGTTTGCCTCAGGTCAACTGATTTGATTAGGTAAAAGCCTTCAAACAGCTCATCTTTTTTCATGTGACTAATCTTCATATTCTTCCTCATTTTCTTGGAAATGGAGTAGATCAAGCGCAGGCTCACCTTCTGACAACTCAATGTGACGGAGCGTCCGCTCGATAGCAGTGGTACGACGGTTTAATAGTTCATCAATATTGCCAGAGGCATGTTGGAGGTGTTTTTGTGCCTTAACCAGAATGCCACCAAACTTGCCAAATTCAGTCTTGACACTAGCAAGAGTCTTGCTAATATGGTCAGCACTTTTTTGGATATTGAGAGTCTTGAAGCCAACTGATAGAGAGTTAAGCAGGGCTGATAGGGTACTTGGTCCTGCGACAATAATCTGCTCATCCCGCCTCAAATCATCAAAGAAGACAGGATTGCGGACGATTTCTGAGTAGAGACCTTCTGTCGGAACAAACAAGATTCCAAAATTGGTCGTCCGAGGCGGTGCTATGTACTTGCTCTTGATATCCTTGGCAAAACGCTTGACACTTGCTAGGAGTGACTTGCGACAGCGTTCAATCTCGTCCCTATCACCTGCTTCATATGCTTCTTCTAGACGGTAATAATCTGCTAGTGGAAACTTGGAGTCAATTGGTAGATAGACGTACTCTTGGTCGCCTTGTCCAGGTAACTTGATGGCATACTCCACTCGTTCACTAGAGTTTTCAACCGTTGCGTATTCTCGTTCATACTGGGCTGGTGTCATGATATCTTCGATAATTTGCCCCAGTTGCAATTCACCCAGAATCCCTCGTGTCTTAGTTCCAGAGAGAACCTTATTGAGAGCTCCGACATCGCGGGCAACAGTCTGCATTTCTCCAAGGCCACGATTGACTGACTCCAGTTGTTTGGAAACTGTCTCAAAGGAAGCCTGCAAGCGCGTCTGCAAGGTCTTTTCCAACTTTTCCTCGACTGTCTGGCGCATTTGTTCCAAACGTTGCTCATTGGATTCCTGCAAGGCTTGAAGACGTTGGTCCGTCTTGTCTCTGGTTTGGAGGAGGTTCTCTGTCATTTCTTGACGGACTTGCGTCAATCCTTGATGCAACTCAATTCGCACTTCCTGCAAACGGTCGCTGACAGCTACTTCCAAGTCTTTTTGGTCCAACTGACTGGCTTGTCTGGCTTGTTCAAAGCGGTAATCCAACTGGTCTGACAAGTGATCTGCCTGATCCTCCAAGCTCTTGGCTAGATGTTTTTCCTGTTTATCCTGCCTTTGCCAAATCAGAAAGAGGCCAGCTAGATTGGCAATTAATAATAGAACAAGTAAACTTTCCATCCTACCTCCTGTCCTTGCTATGCAGTACAACCACATAGCCATCTGGGCAAGTCACTGACACTTCCCTATCTATATATTCGTTAGAAGCGTACACTTTTTTAAAGAAAAAATTTTCCTCTGTCAACTCATACTTGGCTCCGAGAATGGTCAGCTGGCTATCCCGAACTGGCATAAAGGCTAGATAGTCGTAGTCTGAACGGGGTTCAAGCTGACTTGTCCCTTCTGGACAATAGGCAATCAAGTTTTGCCCATCCTCAATCACTATCTGGCGCATATAGGGTGCCAACTTGGGATTGCTAGGCAGAAAGACATTGGCCAGCATATGATCAATACGGCCACCCAAAGCACCAAAAATAGTAACCTGAGCCTGAGGATTTTGCTCAAAGATGGTTAAGAGAGCCAATTCCAAATCTGTATCATCTTTTTCTGGTCGGGCTTGGACAAAATGCTGGGCACGTTTTTGAATCACCTGTCGCTCTTCTTCGGTCACAGAATCAAAATCTCCGACTGCTAGAGCAAGAGGTAGTTTTTTCTCCAAGACCCAGAGCGAGCCTCGATCCACACCGACAAAACTATCAAAGTCTGTACGATAATGACCGCGGTCTCCACCGGCAAAAACGGCAACCCTAGTCCAGTTGTTTTCTGAGAGTTTGTACTCGCTCATTGACATCTCCCTTAAAGACATAGGAACCTGCTACAAAAACGGTCGCACCAGCTTCTTTGGCTTGGGCAATCGTTTTATCATCAATCCCACCATCAACTTCAATCTCAAATTTCAAACCTTTTTCATCACGAAGCGCAACCAACTCACGGACCTTATCCATTGTCTCTGGTAGAAAGGCCTGCCCACCGAAGCCAGGGTTAACTGTCATGACTAAAACTTGGTCAACTAGATGAAGGACATGCTTAATCGCCTCGACAGGCGTACCAGGATTGATAACGACTGAAGGTTTAACACCGAGTGAACGAATTTTTTGAAGGGCACCATGAATATGAGGCGTTGCTTCCACATGGATGCTGATGATATCCGCACCTGCACGCGCAAAGTCTTCTAAATGATGCTCTGGATTAGCTACCATCAAGTGGCAGTCAAAGACCATCTTGCTATGAGGACGAAGAGATTCGACCACACCCGCACCAAAACTGATTTGCGGTACAAAATGACCATCCATGATGTCGATATGTGCATATTCTGCCCCAGTTGCTTCTAGGCGTTTGATTTCACGTTCAAAGTTGGCATAATCTGCTGCCAGAATTGACGGAGCAATCTTGTATTGAGACATAGGTTTCTCCTTATTTTGGAATTTTTTTGCTGACTTTTTTATAAGTTTCTCTGCTATTTTCAATCTCACTGAAAAATTGCAGGTAGTTGTCAAAACGGAAGGTGGCAATAACACCTTCTTCAACTGCTGGCTTGACCGCACAGGACGGCTCATGGGTATGGGTACAAGTACGGAACTTACAGTCTCGACTGACACTAGCAATCTCTGGGAAGGACTGATTGAGGTCTTCAGCCGTTGATACTTCATAATCCAGTGAGGAAAAGCCTGGTGTGTCTGCGATTTTACCCCCATTGAGGTTGTAAAAACTAACAGCTCGAGTGGTATGGCGCCCACGACCCAGACTATCTGAGATTTCTCCTGTCTCAAGATTAAGGTCTGGTGCAATTTTATTGAGAAGGGTTGACTTCCCAACACCTGTCTGCCCCATAAAGACTGTAACCTTGCCTGTTAACAAAGGAAGGAGTCCCTCTTTACTGGTCACAAAGTCATAGCCGATGTCACCATAGATCTGCTGGTAAAAATCCAATTCTGACCGATCTTCCAACAAATCCATTTTAGAAATATAAATGATAGGATGGATGCCCTTATGCTCCAAAAGAACCAAGAAACGATCCAGCAAATTGCTGTTAAAATCAGGTTCCTTGACAGACATGATCACCACAGCTTGGTCAATATTGACAATAGGCGGACGGACCAGACTGTTTTTCCGTTCATGAATCTTGAGGATATAGCCTTCTGAATTTTCCTCGGCAGAGAAATCTACCCAGTCCCCAACGTAAGGGGTATGCCCTTTTTTTCGGAAATTCCCACGCGCGCGTGTTTGATAGACTTGGTCATCACTCTCTACATAGTAGAACCCAGCCAAGGCTTTAATGATTTGTCCCTGCATCTTAGAGTCCTTGCTCTTTAAGCGCATCTGCTAGACTGGCAAATTCTGCCAAGCTGAGAGCTTCCCCACGTACACTTGGTGACAAGCCTGCTTGGTCCAAAGCCTTGGTCAACTTGTCCTTGACCTCTTCAGTCTTGCCGAAGTAACCTGTCAAATTGTTCCACAAAGTCTTGCGTCGATGAGTGAAACTAGCCTTGGAAATCTTAAAGAAGAAGCTCTCGTCTTCCACTGCTACGGCTGGTTCTGGACGACGCACCATTTTCAAAATAGCAGAGTCCACGTTTGGTGCTGGCACAAAGACCGTACGAGGTACGATGAAGGCAACCTTGGCAGTCATGTAATACTGCACCGCGATTGACAGACTGCCATATGCCTTGGTATTTGGTTGAGCCGAGATGCGGTCTGCCACTTCTTTTTGCATCATGACGACAAACTCACTAAAAGGAATCCCACTCTCGATTAAGTGCATGAGAATAGGCGTCGTGATGTAATAAGGCAAGTTAGCTACTACCTTGATTGGCAGGTCAGGATTTTTGAAATTCTGGATATGCTGCGCCAAATCGACCTTGAGAATGTCCTCGTTGACCACTGTCACATTGTCAAAATCACGTAGGGTATCTGCCAAAATCGGCACCAAACGGTGGTCAATCTCAAAGGCCATGACTTGAGCTGCACGCTCAGCCAAAAACTCCGTCAAGGCACCAATCCCTGGCCCGATTTCGATAACATTAACCTGGTCATCAATCTCAGCCGTATCCACGATTTTTTGTAGGATATTGGTATCCGTCAAGAAATTTTGCCCAAAGGACTTTTTAAAGGTAAAACCGTGACGCTCCAGCACCGCCTTGGTCACGCTATAATCTGCAATTCTCATCTATTCTCTTTTCTATTATCTGTTACTACTATTGTAACACATTCCCCTTACATTTGGTGCCTGCTTAGCTATCCTCATAAGATTTCATAGCTTCTTCCACTTCTGCCAAAGTAACCCCAAACAACTCTAGGCGTTTGAGGAGTTGCTTGCCGTTAGAATAGCCGATTCGGAGAGCCTCTCCTAGATATTCTCGTCGCTTACGACTGTCTGCCCCTGCTAAAAAACCAAGGCGAATCAAGTCGCTACGACTGATGTCAAACTGACTCTCATGTTCAAATTGTTCTGTCACCTGAGCTAGAGCCGTTTTCAGGTCTTCATAGCTGGCATGTTCTATTCCCAGAGAACGCCCCTTGGTTTTGGACTTAGGAACAGCTTCATCTCGTTTGAGGAAGGCATGCTGAACCGTTGGAATGGCCGTCATAATCATACGACGAATCCGCTCCCCATTAAAATCTGGGTCTGTAAAGACAATGACTCCATGACGTTGGTGCAGGCGTTGAATCCGCTCTAGATCCTGCTCATTGATGGCAGAACCTCGTGTCTCATAGGTCTCTACATCGAAATAGCGTTTGAGATTGGCCGTATCATCGCGACCTTCAACCACGATGACTTGAGAAATTTTTTCTTTCATTACTTGCTGTCCAATCCAAAAATTCGTTCTGCATTTGCAGTCGTTGCTGCCGCTAGCTCTTCTGTCGTCATACCACGCAAGTCGGCGATAAAGTCCACTACATAGCGAGTATAGGCTGTTTTGTTTTCGCGACCCCGTTTAGGAACAGGAGCCAAGTAAGGAGCATCCGTCTCCACCAAAATCTTGTCCAAAGGAAGTTCTCTAGCAGCTTCTTGGATATCGGTTGCCTTCTTGAAAGTCACCACTCCTGAGAAGGAAATGGTCATGCCAAGCGCGACAAACTTCTCTGCCCATTCAAGAGTTCCTGAGAAAGAATGCATAATGCCACCCCGAGGACCAACTCCCTCGCTCTTGATAATCTCATAAGTATCTTCCAGCGCATCACGGGTATGGACAACAAAAGGTAAATTCAAGTCCTTAGATAGCTGGATCTGACGACGAAAAACCTGCTCCTGCACCTCTTTCGGCGCTGTCATCCAATGATAATCCAAACCAATCTCACCCAAGGCAACCACCTTTGGATGCTTGAGCTTGTCAAGCAAGTAGGTTTCAATCTCCTCTGTGTAAGTTCCAGCTTCTGTCGGATGCCAACCGATAGTCGCGTAAAGTTGGTCATACTCATCTACCAACTCCAAGGCACGCTCTATCGTCGGTTGATCAAAACCCACAATATTCATCTGTGTCACACCCATCTCAGTGGCCAAGGCAATTTCTTCTGCCTCACGTCCAGCAAATTCTTCTACATTCAAGTGTGTATGTGTATCAAAAATCATCTCTTCTAACCTCGTTTTCTATCTTCTATTATACCAAAAAAACTGACCTCTCTCCTCATCTGAAAAAAATATTCTAAAACCCATTATCATCTCTTGACGCTCTTTTTCCAAAGCAGTATAATAACACTTATTGAATTTTTCAACAAAGGAAACAACTATGTTTACAAAATTAAAACAGACCTTTATAGGCCGTCCTCTTAAGTCCTTAACAGAAGGCGAGGGAGGTCTGCTGGGAAAAATGCAGGCCTTAGCCATGTTATCAAGCGACGCTCTGTCTTCCATTGCCTATGGGCCTGAGCAAGTAGTCCTCGTCTTGGCTAGTCTCTCTCCTCTTGCTATATGGTGGAGCCTTCCTATCGGCCTTTTTGTCCTCCTACTTCTAGCCAGCCTGACCGTTTCCTACCGTCAAATCATCCATGCCTATCCTCAAGGAGGAGGGGCCTATATGGTTACTCGAGAAAATCTATCTCCCGAGCTAGGCTTGATTGCTGGAGGTAGTCTGCTGGTTGACTACATGCTGACCGTAGCAGTATCTGTTGCTTCTGGAGCTGATGCTATCACAGCAGCTCTCCCTGCTCTCCACCCTTACAACCTCCACATTTCCATTTTTCTAGTTTGCTTGCTCATGCTCTTGAACTTACGAGGGTTGAAAGAATCTGCCAGTTCACTGATGATTCCTGTCTATCTCTTTATCATCAGCACTGTCTTTCTCTTGCTCCATGGAATCTTTCAACTAATGACAGGGTCTCTCAGCTATCAGGCAACTTCACCTATTGGGCATGCTGTTCCGAGCCTGTCTATCGTTCTCATTCTAAGAGCCTTTACCAGCGGCTCTGCCTCTCTGACAGGAGTTGAAGCTATTTCAAATGCCGTTCCCTTTTTCAAGGCTCCGAAAGAAAAGAATGCCGCTCAGACCTTGACCATTATGTCACTGATTTTAGGTTTTCTTTTTGCTGGTATCACCTTCCTAAACTACTGGATGGGGATTATGCCTCAACACGGAGAAACTATTCTTTCACAGATGGCTCAAGGCATCCTTGGTAATTCCTTCTCAGGTCACCTTGGGTATTATATCTTCCAATTCTCCACAGCCTTGATTTTGGCCGTAGCTGCAAATACTGGCTTTTCGGCCTTCCCTATGTTGGCTTACAATATGGCTAAAAACAAATACATGCCCCATCTCTTTATGGAAAAAGGAGACCGCCTAGGTTACTCCAATGGAATTTTAACTCTGGCTTTTGGGGCTATGATTCTTCTTCTCATTTTTAATGGCAATACCGAACGCTTGATTCCTCTTTATACTATCGGGGTCTTCGTGCCCTTTGCCCTATCTCAGACTGGGATGATTCGCCATTGGAAAAAAGAAAAAGGGGCAAATTTCTTAAAACCTGCTCTTGCCAATATCCTTGGGGCTATCATTTGCTACGCTATCGTGCTAATCCTGCTCTTTTTCCGTCTCAGTGATATCTGGCCTTTCTTCCCGATTATTCTCGTACTCACCCTACTCTTCTTGGCGATTCACAGTCATTACCAAAAAGTGGCCCAACAACTACGACTCTATGAAGGCATCGAAAAACGTACCTACGATGGAAATCTAGTTCTCGTCCTAGTAGGGAATGTCACCCGTGTAAGCGTTGGAGCCATTAACTACGCTCAAAGTATCGGTGATGAAGTCTTAGCCATGCACATTTCTACTAAGGAAACAGCAGAAAAAGACCAAGAAATTCTCCAAGAATTTGCCGATTACTTCCCAACCATTACTCTGAAAAATATCAAGACCAGCTACCGCGACATCATCACCCCTACTGTCAAGTATGTCAAACGGATCTCTGAGGATGCCCAGAAAAAGAACTATACAGTCACTGTCCTGGTACCCCAGTTTATCCCTAATAAACCTTGGCAAAATATCCTGCACAATCAGATGAGCCTCAAACTCAAATATGCCCTCCGTTGGCACCAAGACGTCGTTGTCGCTAGCTACTCCTATCACTTAAAAGAATAAAGAAAAGGCCCTACCAGAAGCAAGAAGCTCTGGTAAGGCCTTTTTCTGAATCCTATCACTATGCTTTACTGAAAAGCGTGACTAGGCATATTATTGAATGTGGTTAGCTAAATCTTCCTGAGCTTTTTTATTTGACTCAGCTTTTTCTTTTAGCCATTTTTCATAGAGTTCTTGGTACTGTTTAGCAGTTACTGCCTCTTTTTGCAATTCAACATATTTGTAGTTATCAGCATTTCCTTTATTTCCAACGAATGAGAATGGACCTGTAAACGGTACAGTCTTACGGAAGATTGGATTAGCTCCACCACTTTGAACTGGTAAGAAGAGGGCGCTATCTGTCAACCAAGCTTGGGCTTCAGCGTATTTTTCATAACGAGCTTGAGTATCTGTGATTTCCGCGTCTGCCTGATCCAAGAGTTTCTTATAGTCAGAAAGACCAATCTTGTCCTTAACTTCCTTGTCTTTTCCTTCAGACAAGCCCATGTTTTTCAACTGAGAACCTGTCTCTGGATCAAGGATGGCTAGGTAAGTCTTCGGATCTGAGTAATCTCCACCCCATCCTGAGATGTCGATATCGTAGTCTTTTTGTTCTGCTGTATCTGCAAAGTAGGTTGCTTGGTCTTTTTCATCTGGGGAAAGTTGGATAACATCGATAACCACATTCTCCTTACCAAGAGTTTCTTCCACTGTTTGTTTGAAAGATCCAGCCTGTTGCACATCTAACTTAGCAGTCTGGTCAACTGGCATATCCAAATGAATTGGGAAGGTTACTCCCTGTGCTTGCAGACTTTCTTTTGCCTTCGCAAACTTCTCTTTGGCCTTTTCAGGATTCAAGAAGGCTTGCTTACCATCGTTTAGATTGATATTTGCCCAATCTTTACCGTAGTTGACAATTTTTTCATTGACAATATCACCAAAGTTCTTATCGCCAACTTGGACAAAGTTACTTGGTGTAACTGTGTTACGCAAGATACGGTCTGCTCCATCTTCACCATTTGTCTGTGCTGCATAAGCATGACGGTCAAAGGCAAAGTTGATAGCCTGACGGAAATCTTTATTCTGCATAGCTGCGCGTGAATCTGTCTTTTCCTTATCAGACTGTTTCATAGTTTGCTTGTAGCTTTGACGATTCACGTTGAAAAGATAGTAGAAAGTAACTGAGTTTTGTGGTGTGTAGGTAATCTTGTCCTCATTCCCCTTCTTGAGTTCAGCAAAGACTGAACTTGTTGGGAAGATACGTCCGTCTGTGTAGTTGCCTTCCAAAAATCCTCTCGCCAAACTATCTTGGTCAGAACCGTCAAAGAAAGAGAGTTTCACTTTCTCAATTTTGACATTGTCCTTATCCCAGTAATTAGGGTTTTTGTCAAATTCAATCAAAGATTTTGATGAGAAAGATTTAAACAAGTAAGGACCATTTGACAAGATACTTGATGGTGTCACACTTCCAAAGTCATCTCCCTTAGACTTCAAGAAGGCTTCATTTACAGGATTAAGGATACTTGCTGTAGTTTTAGAGTTCCAGTAAGTCTCAGGTTGGTTGAGGGTGTACTGTAGCGTGTAATCATCCACCGCCTTAACACCGACAGTTCCAAAATCAGATGATTTCCCTTCAACATAATCTGCTAGCCCCTTGATAGAGTCTTGCACCAAATACAAGTTTTCAGCCTTTTTATCCGCCGCATACTTAAGACCAGTCACAAAGTCATGAGCTGTTACATCCGCATACTCTTCTCCTTCAGAAGTGTACCATTTAGCTCCCTGACGAATCTTATAAGTGTAAGTCAAACCATCTTTTGACACAGTCCACGACTCAGCCATAGATGGAATGAGATTGCCATACTGGTCATTTTCCAACAACCCATCAATCAAGTTGGTTGTGATACTAGATGTTGAGTCTCGTGTAGAGGTAATATAATCCAAGGTATCTGGGTTGCTAACAAAGATATAAGAGTAAGTCTTGTCTGCACTACTTGATTGGGAAGACCCACATGCCGCTAGAGCTAGACCTGCTGTCAAAGCCATAGCTCCAAAAAGCATAACTTTTGATTTCTTCATGATTATTCTCCATTTTTACAGTATGTGAAATATTATACACCATTTAAGCAAAAATATAAAGCCTTTTTGAACTTTTTTACAAAAATAAAAATCAGTAGACTCGAGTTCCTACTGATTTTTGTTATAGTTCGTTTGGATTATGCAGCCAAAACTTTGCGTCCTTTACGACGACGAGCTGCCAATACGCGACGACCGTTTTTAGTTGACATACGGTTACGGAATCCGTGTTTGCGCGCACGACGAAGTTTACTTGGTTGATAAGTACGTTTCACGATGAATACCTCCTCATAGATTTTGTATTCGTTTAGCCGGCTATAAAGTGATCAGTTACTAAACATACTTTACTATTCTATCTGATTCTTTCACTTTTGTCAATAGCTCAAGGCAAATGTTTCCAGCTTTTTCAGATGTAAGCCCTATCTGCGATACTGTTTCAAGAAACGAGTCATTTTTTCTTGGATTTGGGCTAGTTCATCAACACGAGGAAGATAAACGATACGGAAGTGGTCTGGTTCCTGCCAATTGAAGCCTCGACCATGAACCAAGAGAACCTTTTCCTGCTTCAAGAAATCAAGGACAAATTGCTCATCATCATCGATACGGTACATATTGCGGTCGATTTTAGGGAAGATATAGAGCCCAGCCTTGGGTTTAACGGCAGACAAACCTGGAATATCTTGAATGGCATTGTAGATGAAATTTCTTTGCTCGTAAATTCGTCCACCGGGAAGGAGCAATTCATCGACCGACTGGTGGCCACCCAAGGAAGTTTGTACGACTTGTTGGGCCAAAACATTAGAGCAAAGGCGCATATTGGACAGCATATTGAGCCCTTCGATATAGCCTTTTACATGTGCCTTAGGTCCAGACAAGACCATCCAACCCACACGGAAACCAGCGATACGGTGGGATTTTGACAGACCATTCATGCTGACACAGAAAACATCTGGTGCTAAGCTCGCCACAGGCGTATGCACATGTTCATCCATTACCATGCGGTCGTAAATTTCATCCGCAAAGATAATCAAATCGTTTTGACGGGCAATCTCAATAATCTCCAACAAGAGTTCCTTAGGATAAAGGGCTCCAGTTGGATTATTTGGATTGATAAGGACGATTGCCTTGGTATTGGAAGTGATTTTTGACTTGATATCGTCAATATCTGGGTACCATTCTGCAGCTTCATCACAGATATAGTGAACGGCATTTCCTCCAGCTAGGCTGACAGCCGCTGTCCAGAGAGGATAGTCTGGCATAGGCACCAAGACCTCATCCCCATTGTCCAAAAGCCCCTGCATGGACATGACAATCAGCTCACTGACACCATTTCCAAGGTAGATATCATCAATATCTACATTTGGGAATTTCTTCAATTGGCAATACTGCATGATGGCCTTACGGGCTGAGAAAATCCCTTTGGAGTCAGAGTAACCTTCACTATCACGCGCATTCATAATCAAGTCATGAATGACCTCATCTGGCGCTGTAAAACCAAATTCTGCTGGATTTCCTGTATTCAGACGTAAAATCTTTTCTCCGTTTGCTCGCATTCGCATGGCTTCTTCCAAAACAGGGCCACGGATATCATAAGCAACATGCTCTAACTTACTAGACTTGTTATATTCTTTCATCTTGTTTCCTCAATTCGTCAGGATAGTAACATTATACCACTAGAAAGAGAATGCGACAAGTTTACTGAAATGGGTTACTAGGTTCGGATAGAAGAAAAACCTCACTAAAAGCAAGGTCAAGACAGGGGAGATAGCAGGTATTTTGCCAAAGACAGATCACATACCAAAAGATAAACCTAGAAAAAGCAAACCTAAAAAAGAGTCATAAAGAAGATTGAACATGAGGAAAAGCCCCCATATCATCAAGTAACCCCAGCGACCACTTCGTTTTGCAACCAGAAATAAGATTAGATGGTAGAGTACATGAAAGACTAAAAATCCGATAAACCCTGGATAAAGAAACGGTACCAGACTCTCTAATTGCCAGATCATGACAACTTCTACCAAGACTGAAACTAAGATGATTCCATAATAAAGGAAATTTGATTTTTTTGTTTCTTGAAAAGAGTGCTTCATCATTCTCCCTCCCTTCACTTCTTTCCTGCTGTCCTTTCTTTTATTTTATCATATATTTATATAGATGTTAAGCACTAACATTCTTTTGAAAAATACTTTTTTTGCTTTACTTCTATAGTGAAAAGGTTTACAATAATAGTAAGAAAATTTCAGGAGGTTTCATTATGGCACAACGTTACCAAAATATTATGGTCGCAATCGATGGTTCTAAGGAAGCAGACTTGGCTTTTGTCAAGGGAGTTCATTCTGCTCTACGAAACGACGCTAAACTCACCATCGCACATGTCATTGACACACGCGCTCTCCAAAGCGTATCCACCTTTGATGCTGAAGTTTACGAAGAACTCCAAGTCGACGCTGAAAGTCTGATGAAAGAGTACGAAAAACGTGCTAAAGATGCTGGGGTGGCAGATGTTCATATCGTCATTGAAATGGGAAATCCAAAGACCCTACTGGCACGTACTATTCCAGATGCAGAAGAAGTGGACCTCATCCTCGTTGGTGCAACTGGTCTCAACGCCTTTGAACGCCTCTTGGTCGGTTCTTCATCTGAATACATCCTCCGCCATGCTAAGGTTGATTTGCTGGTGGTGAGAGAACAAGAAAAAACCTTATAATCACGAAGAAAAGGAGCCCCCAGCTCCTTTTTATTTACTTTTTGTTTACGATTTATTTCTCTCTTTATGGCGTTCATAAGCCTTGAGCTGGCGCTGCAGTTCCTTTTTAATAGCAGGTTCTGGAGCATATTTTTCTTCCCAATCATCTGGTTTTAAGATTTTATGGGTCACTGGATCAAAATGAGCCTTGCCGTCAGGGAAAATTTTCCCCATATTAGCCTGATGGACAATGTCAAAAATACGTTCTGGGTCCACTCCCATCAAGACAAAACTACCGTAGGTAAAGTAAAGTGTGTCAATCAAGGCATCCACTTGCCCTACCAAATCTTGCTGAGCAGGCGTCTTCTGTGCTACCTTATCTGCTGCCTTATCAAGGGCCTGATGAAGTTGCGATAGAGCTTGACCAAAGTCCTCTTCAGAAGGGCTGGCAGCTCGAACAAACTCCACCAATTCTTCTATTTTAAAGCCAGCCCTATGGGTTGCACCTTCTAAATCCCAAGCTCGAGGTTCTTCTTGGGTTCGTTCATCCATCATGTGGTGGAAGGTCTTGACCTTATTGAAATGATAGTCACGGCTGACAAAGACTGTTTCTGAAGCTAAAACACCAAAATGTTCTAGGGCCTTATGGATTCCGTCTTGCTGATTGCTGGTGGTAATATGCTTAGCAACTTCCTTAACACTGCTACTACCATTTCCCATAGCGACCGACATACCAACACCTGCCAGCATTTCTAGGTCGTTATCTGAGTCACCAAAGGCCATGACTTGGTTGAGATCGAAACCATATTCTTTCCCAACTCGGCGTATGCCTTCCAATTTAGAATTTCCTTGATTGATGACATCCGCTGCAAAAGGATTGCTACGTGTCAATTTCAAATCTTGAAAATCTGCTGCCGCCTTCTCAGATTCTTCTGGTGTCATCAGCATCAAAACTTGGTAGATAGGCTGATTCATCAGATGAAGCAGGTCTTCTTCCTTTTGGGGAACAACCTTGCTGACCATACGATTAAAGGAATGACTCACTGTCCGAGTTAAAACTGAGGGAACGAAGCGACTGATTCGTTGGGAAAAAGAACCCAAACCAAAGGACATGATTTTAGAACCTAGCATGGCATCCTTGGTCCCTAGGGCAATCTCCTTGCCCTCTTTTTTAGCATAAGAAATTAGCTGACGCAAATGTAACTTGGAAATCGGGCTCGTAAACAAGACTCTTTCTTTAGTAAAGATATACTGGCCATTGTAGGTTACCGCAAAATCCAGATCCAAATCGTCCATCAATTCCTTAACAAAAAAAGGTCCTCGACCTGTCGCTACGCCGACAAGTACTCCTTGTTCTTTGACAATCTTAATCGCGTCCTTAGTGGATTTCAAAACACTCTTGCGATCGTTGACCAAGGTTCCATCGATATCAAAAAAAACAGCTTTGACTTCCATCCTATCCCAATCTCCCCTTTTGTGATACAATGATTATACCACATTTCAGAAAGAGTGAGTAAATCATGCCTAAGAAAATCCTTGTTTTACATACAGGTGGAACTATTTCCATGCAGGCCGATGCTTCTGGCGCTGTTGTGACTAGTTCAGATAATCCCATGAACCATGTGTCCAACCCACTTGAAGGAATCCAAGTCCACACCTTGGACTTTTTTAACCTGCCAAGCCCCCATATTAAACCCAAGCATATGCTGGCCCTCTACCAAAAAATCAAAGAAGAAGCGGCTAACTACGATGGAGTGGTAATCACACACGGGACCGATACTCTAGAGGAAACAGCCTATTTCCTTGATACCATGGAAGTTCCCCATATGCCTATCGTTCTAACAGGGGCCATGCGCAGCTCCAACGAACTCGGCAGTGACGGTGTTTATAATTATCTGAGTGCTTTGCGGGTAGCTAGCGATAACAGGGCTGCTGACAAAGGAGTTTTGGTTGTTATGAACGATGAAATCCACGCTGCCAAGTATGTTACCAAAACACATACGACCAACGTCAGCACCTTCCAGACTCCAACGCACGGGCCACTTGGTCTGATCATGAAACAGGAAATCCTCTACTTCAAAACAGCTGAACCCCGTGTCCGCTTTGACCTTGATCACATACAAGGATTAGTCCCTATCATCTCTGCTTATGCTGGTATGACAGATGAGCTGATTGATATGCTGGATTTGGAACAATTGGACGGTTTGATTATCCAAGCCTTCGGAGCTGGTAATATTCCCAAAGAAACGTCTCAAAAGTTAGAAAGCCTTCTGCAAAAAGGAATCCCAGTCGCCCTGGTTTCGCGATGCTTTAACGGTATCGCTGAGCCTGTCTATGCCTACCAAGGTGGAGGCGTGCAGTTGCAAAAATCTGGTGTCTTCTTTGTTAAAGAACTCAACGCCCAAAAAGCCCGCTTGAAACTCCTCATTGCCCTCAATGCCGGACTAACAGGACAGGCTTTGAAAGACTATATGGAAGGGTAAGTCTCTTAGAAAATCTCTTCAAACCGCGTCAACGTCGCCTTACCGTATGTATGGTTACTGACTTCGTCAGTTCTATCTACAACCTTAAAGCTGTACTTTGAGCAATCTGCTGCTAGCTTCCTAATTTGCACTTTGATTTTCATTGAGTATAATTCTCTCCTCTAAAAACAAATCAGGAAATCTTCACGATTCCCTGATTTTTTCTATTTACGTTTTCGTGTTGAACGACGTTCTGTCAAACCATGAGGTAAGAGAACTTCACGTTCTTCCAACTCTTCCTTGTGCATAATCTTAGTCAACATACGCATACTAATAGCACCAAGGTCATAAAGAGGTTGGGCAATAGTTGTCAAGTTTGGACGGGTAAAGCGTGAGATTTGTGAATCATCACTAGTAATGATTTCAAATTCTTCTGGTACTGACACACCCTTATCAGCAAGACCGTTCAAGACACCTGCTGCCAATTCATCACCTGTTACAACTGCTGCAGTTGCGTTTGATGAAATCAAGCGTTCTGCCAAGGCATAACCGTCTTCATAAGTGTATTTGGATTCAAATACCAATCCTTCGCTATAAGAAATACCTGCTTTTTTCAAGGCTTCCTTGTAGCCAACCAAACGAACCTTACCATTGATATCATCCACTAGTGGACCGCTAACGAAAGCAATGCGCTCATTTTCTTTAGCAAGGTAGGTTACTGCATCAATCGTTGCTTGTTTGTAGTCAATATTGACACTTGGAAGCTGATGTTCTACATCCACAGTTCCTGCAAGAACAACTGGTGTTCGAGAACGAGAAAACTCTGAACGAATTTTTTCAGTCAAGTGATACCCCATAAAGATGATACCATCCACTTGCTTAGAAAACAGGGTATTGACAACTGAAACTTCCTTGTCATCGTCCTCATCACTATTAGCAAGGACGATATTGTACTTGTACATTTCAGCGATATCATCAATCCCTTTAGCAAGTGTTGAGAAATAACCATTGGTAATATTGGGGATCACGACACCGACAGTGGTTGTCTTTTTACTTGCAAGACCACGTGCCACTGCATTTGGACGGTAATCCAAACGGTCAATCACCTCAAGCACTTTTTTACGGGTGTTCTCTTTTACATTTTTATTGCCATTGACTACACGGCTAACTGTCGCCATTGAAACTCCTGCTTCACGGGCGACATCATAAATCGTTACTGTATCGTCTGTATTCATTCCATTTCCTTTCTATATCATACCTCACGAGACTCCAAAAAAGAGACGGTATGAAAATTTCGTTTTCATGATTCCACTTATTCCATTTTATCACTATTTGTAAACACTTTCAAGTATTTTTTGAAGATTGTTTGAAAAAAATTTCATAGAAAGCTATGTTTATGAAGAAAAAATCACCTTTTCTTGATTTTTAATCCTATTTGCTGTATGATAAGGAAAAAGAAAGGGGGAAGAAATATGGCTTTTACCAATACCCACATGCGGTCTGCTAGTTTTGGCATTGTTACCAGCTTGCCTGATGACGTTATTGACTCTTTTTGGTATATCATCGACCACTTCTTAAAAAATGTCTTTGAATTGGAGGAGGAACTCGAGTTTCAATTGCTTAATAACCAAGGAAAAATTACCTTCCACTTCTCAAGTCAACACCTCCCTACAGCCATTGATTTTGACTTCAACCACCCTTTCGACCCTCTTTATCCCCCAGAGTCCTAGTTTTAGACATGGACGGTAGAGAGACTATCCTCCTCCCAGAAGAAAATGACCTATTTTAAAAACTCTAGCCTTCAGTTATAAACTACTGAAAACTAGAGTTTTTTCTATTTTTTCAAAGCATTATACAAGTTACGGATCGGTTGCTTTAATGTAGGATGGATAAAATGAGGCGCAATTTCTTGTAAGGACTCAAGGACAAAAAGGCGTTCCGCTATGTAAGGATGAGGCAAGATGAGGTCGTCTGTATAAATGACCTGGTCCTCCACAAAGAGCAAGTCCAAATCAATCAAACGAGGCCCCCAATGCACTTCTCTCACCCGTCCCATCTCTGACTCAATGGCTAACAAGCTCTCTAATAGCACTGGGGACGACAACCAGGTTTCAACCTCAACCACTTGATTAGCAAAGCTATCTTGCTCCACACCACCCCAAGGCTCCGTCGTCAAGACACTGGACTCTTTGAGAATATGGATGCCACGAGCTCGCATCTTCTCAATCGCTTGCTCCAAGTTTGCTTGCTTGTCCCCCATATTGCTTCCTAGGGCGACAAAGGCCCGTTGCTTGCGGCGATGAATAGTCACTGAGCAAGTATCTAATGGCAAATGAACCGGCGCCCAAGGTTTTTTCAGTTCCAGCTGAATTTCTTGGACAAGAGGATAGGCCTCAAAGGTACGTTCTACCAGTTTATAAGCTACCGTTTCAATCAAATCTTCACTCGTTTCCTGAAACCAAGACGTCCACTGCTGACACAATTCTCCGTAATGGACAGAGGCCGTCAAATCCAAGTCTGTAGCCGCCTTGGTCATATCATAAGATAAGATGGCTGAAACGATAAATTTTTGCCCCAATTCCTTCTCACTAGGAAAAAGACCATGATAAGCAAAAATTTCCAAATCCTTAATCTGCAGTTGATCCATAATGATTCCTTTCTAGAAAAATCCGCTTCAAGCGGATTCTTTTTATACTCAATGAAAATCAAAGTGCAAACTAGAAAGCTAGCCGCAGGCTGCTCAAAACACTGTTTTGAGGTTGCAGATGGAAGCTGACGTGGTTTGAATTTGATTTTCGAAGAGTATTAAAGTCCCATTAAACGATAAGCTTGATCTCGAAGGTCCTTATCTGTTTCAAATAAGCCTCGAGCTACTGTCGTCAAGGTTGCAGTACCTGGTTTTCTGACACCACGCATGCTCATACACATATGTTCCGCCTCAATGACAACAAAGGCTCCTTTAGCACCTAGATACTCCATCAAGGCATCGGCCACTTCGATATTCAAACGTTCTTGAATTTGCGGCTTTTTCGAATAAACTTCAACCGTACGGGCTAGCTTAGACAAACCTGCCACACGACCATCCGGAATATAGGCAATATGCGCTCTCCCATAAAATGGTAGAAAGTGGTGTTCACACATAGTATGGAAAAAGATATCCTTTTCTACCACCATATTATCGTCAATAATCTCAAAGGATTTTGACAAATGTTCCTCCGCTGTTTGACCAAGACCTGAAAAAATCTCTTGGTACATACGAGCGACACGAGCAGGTGTTTCCTGCAAGCCCTCGCGGTTAGCGTCCTCTCCGACAGCCTCGATAATCATTTTTACAGCTGCTTCAATCTTTTGTGTATCCATTCTCATTCTTCCTCTCCATCAGATAGGCTCTCACTTGGCTCAAGAAATACAAGGAACCAGTGACAATCCTAACTGTTTTTTTCTCTTCTTTTTTATCTGTCAATTTCTGCTCTAGAAAATCCTGCCAACCTTGGTAGCTGAGATTTCTAGACTTGGCTGCCTCTTCCAGCACGCTTTCAGCAGTCGCCCGACTGTCGTCAAAATGTGTCAGGGTAAGCTCGGTATCTGGCATGGCCCCCAGCAAGTCCAACATATCCTCTAAGGCCTTGGTTTTGATGCAAGTAAAGAGGATTTCTTTATGATAATCTGCAAAGCGTTCTTGCAAGGTTGCCAATAAAGCCTTGATAGCATGGGGATTGTGGGCTCCATCCAAGATCATCAAGGGGTTCCTTGACACGACCTCCAGACGCCCCGGCCATCTTGTTTCTTCCAAGGCTTGGACAATCAAGTCATTGCTTGCTAGTTCTCGACCATCCTCTTGACAAAAAGTATCAAGTAAAGCTATGGCCATCCCAGCATTCTCTATCTGGTGCAAACCAAGCAGACCAGTCTGGAAGCGACCTTGTCTGACAACACTTGTATAGTCAAAGACTTCGCCTGTAACCACACTCTTTTGATGGCTGACCTGATAATCTGTCCCGTAGGCAAGTCTCGGCGCATCTTTCCCTTCCGCAATACTGTCAATCACACCCAAAGCTTCTGGAGCGATACGACCTGTTACCAAGGGAATGCCTTGTTTGATAATACCAGCTTTCTGCTCTGCTATGGCCTCCAAGGTGTCACCAAGTAGGGCCACATGATCCAAGCCAATGGTCGTGATGCCTGTTAGAATAGGCTGGCAAATATTGGTACTATCTAAAAGTCCACCCATGCCAACTTCCATGATGGCCACATCTACTTGCTCTGCGGCAAAGTAATCATAGGCTATAGCTGTGATAATCTCAAACTCAGTTGTCCCCTGCAAATTAGCAGCCGATTCCCCCTCAAGCAAAGACCGGTAGTCTGCCATGAGGGCTTCTAGCCTAGCCTCTGGAATGGATTCCCCATTGATGCTAATCTGGTCTGTGTAATGAATGAGATAGGGCGAGCTGAAAACACCAACTCTCAGCCCCATCTTTTCTAGCATATTTTTCAAAAAAGCAATGGTCGAGCCCTTGCCATTGGTTCCTCCGATATGGATAACCTTGAGTTTGAGATGGGGATTGCCACGCAAAGCTAACAGTTCCACCATGCGTTCCAAGCCAAAATGCGGTTGGTCCGTCCGATAGTTAGCAATCCACTGATTATTTTCAAATTCTTTCATCTTATTTATATTGTTTTAAATCTAGATTTTCCGCTTCATCAGCCAGACGAATAGCCGAAGCAATTTCAACTGCCATCCTGTGACTAGCCACATCATGCACGCGCACCACTTCCACACCCTGTCTCGCAGCGATACTGGTTACATGAGCCGAAGCCGTATCTCGATTGCGGAAACCAAGTTCTGTCTCAGGATTGACTTCAAAATCATTTTCTTCAAGAATATTGATAACAAACCTCTTGCGCGACACTCCGAGAAAGATTGGATAGCCTTTCTGATGTAGTTTATCCAGGTCCCGTAAAAGAAGCAGATTTTCTTTCTTGGTCAGACCAAAGCCAATTCCTGGATCCAACAGGATATTTTCTGGCGCAATACCAGCTTCCTCTGCTCTCGATAGTGCTCGTATAAAGAAAGCCTCCATCAAGTCTTCGATTGGCAATGTTTCAAAGTCAGCTAACTCTTTTTCTGTAAAGGTTTGACCAAAGCCAAAATGAGGGAAGATAAGCGAACTAGGATGCTGAGGTCGTGCCATAACTGGATTAAACATGATGACCACTTGCGCTCTCGCTTCAGCTACCACATGAGCCATTTTTTCATCACCCATTAGACCAGTGATATCATTGACTAGATTGGCACCAGCAGCCAAAGCAGCTTCTGCTACTTGACTCTTCCAAGTATCAATAGAGATGAGGACATCACTTTCCTTGCGAATCGCTTTGATCACTGGAACAACACGCTGGATTTCCTCTTCTATCTCAACATAGCTACTTCCCGGCCGAGTCGATTCTCCGCCGATATCTAGCATACTCGCTCCCTCTGCGATCAACTTCCGAGCCTGCTGGAGTGCTTGCTCAAGAGCAAAAAATTGACCACCATCCGAAAAGGAGTCTGGGGTTACATTGATAATTCCGCAAATAGCTGTCTTTGCACGATTGGCTTTACTTGACATATCGGTCACTCCCTCAAGGCTTTTCACCATATTATTTCTCTATTTTACCATAAAAAGAAAAAGATGGACACGATTGCATTCATCTTTTTCCCAGTAGAAACAAGTAAGCAATTGTCAATAATCTTAAACAGAAATCCCTAATGTCCGACTCATGATCACCACAAGAGCTAACAAACAGAAAAAAACTCCATTAACAATCATGTGAAGTAAGATAGACATTTCCAAACGTTGGGTTTTATAAACTGTCCAAGTTAGCACAGTTGACATTCCTCCATAGATAAGAAGAGAAGGTAGATTTGTCGGTAAATGAAGCAAGGCAAAGATAATAGCACCGACTATATAACCCACATTTTCTTTACCACGAAAGAGTTTTTTAGGAATCACTCCTCGACATAAAATCTCCTCACAAATAGGAGCTATTAGAACCAGTAAGAAAAAACTGGAAATTAAGGAACTATTCTGGACCAAATCATTAATATTTGATTGATTGCTGGTTGTTGTTTCATTCATCAAATGCAGTAAGACCACACCAAGAATATTAAAGGCAAGAATCACTAGATAGCTTAAGGCCAATCTAGCCAAATCCTTAGCCTTGAAAAACGATAAACCAAAACTAGCCAACTGTGTTTTCCTAGCACCTATTATAAATACAGTTAAAACCACAAGAGATAAGGCCCCTACTAATAGTCCAGTTTGAAGCAGTGGAAATTTTCTGCTAGTTAAAAAAGTTGCTAGGGCTAAAGGAAACTGAGAAAACAAAAGCCCTACTAGAAAGATTATTAACCACTTCCCCCTGTTTAATACTTCATCCCAAATATTCTTTCTTATCATCAATCATACTCCTACCATTCAATCAAAATCACCTACCTAGTTTGAAGCAATTTTCAAGTAACTATAATATAAAAAGGGGAAAACCCCTTTTTATATTATAGCATTTATAGTGCCATACTGATGTAGTTAAGGATAAACAAGGCATCCAAAATCCAAATCATGACATGAACATCTTTAGCTTGACCTTTAACAAGCTTAGTCAAAGTGTAAGTCAAGAAACCAACTGCAATCCCTTGAGTGATAGAGTAGCTGAATCCCATAAAGATAGATGTGAAGAAAGCAGGAACCGCTTCAGACATATCGTCCCAATGGATATTTTTCAAGCTAGCCAACATCATAATCCCAACGATAATCAAGATTGGAGCTGTAGCGGCTGTTGGTACGATCGCTAGAAGTGGACTAAAGAAGCTTGAGATCGCAAAACAGATAGCTACAACCAAGGCTGTCAAACCAGTACGTCCACCAGCACCAATACCAGCAGCAGACTCAACATAAGTCGTTACGTTTGAAGTACCTGCAATGGCACCAATTGAAGTACCAATCAAGTCAGAGTAAAGAGCCTTGTCCAACTTAGCTGATTGGTGATTTTCACCATTTGTCGCTACGATACCAACTTTTTCACCTGTACCGATCAAGGTACCAATTGTATCAAAAATATCTGTCAATGAGAAGGCAAGAATGGCCATCAGAGTTTCAGGCAAGCGAGCTGTATCTGAAATCAAAGCTCCCAAACCTTCTGAACCAAGAGCTGCACCAAAGACTGTCTTCAAGTCTTCAAAGGCTGCACCAACATGGTTATTAGCAAAATCGATACTAGACAAATCTACCAAACCAACTGCGATAGCAAGAACAGTTGTTGTCAAGATAGAGAGGATAATTCCTCCTTTAATCCCTTTAATGACAAAGAAGATTGTAATAGCAAGTCCTGCAAGAGCCACCAAAACAGCTGGATTATTAAAGCTGACCAAGCCTGGAACTGCTGAAGCATTTGCTGTAATCGCTGCTTGAGCCTTATCAGCCCCTTCTCCTGCAACCGTGTAATTTCCTGGATCGATAGAAAATTTCAAAAGTCCAGCATTCTTAATACCTACGTAGGCAAGGAAGACACCGATACCAGCTGAAATAGCTGAACGAAGGGCGTTTGGAATCGATTCAATGATCATTTTACGAACATTTGTCAAGGTAATAATCAATGAGATAATTCCACAGATGAAGACCATAGCTAGGGCTTCTTGCCAAGAATAACCGAGTCCAAATACAACTGTAAAGGTAAAGAAGGCATTGAGTCCCATACCTGGCGCTTGAGCATATGGCAAGTTGGCGTAGAAGGCCATCATCAGGGTACCAGCAACTGCACCGATAATCGTTGCGAGGAATACACCCTGAGCAGGCATTCCTGTTTGCGAAAGAATTTGTGGGTTTACAAAGAGAATATAGCTCATTGCAAAGAAAGTTGTTAAACCAGCGAGAACCTCTGTACGAACGTCTGTACCGTTCTCTTTTAGTTTAAATAATTTGTCCATTATCAATCTCCTTTTAATTTTTACGAACAATAATAGAATTATATCATTTATCATTCACTTTTTCAATATCTTTGTTTGATTTATTTAAGAATTTGATGAAATTTCTTTTTTTGTTTCGAATCTGCTTTTCTGCCTGCTTTCTGTTATAATAGTAGACATCTTATCTGAAAAGACACTAGAAAGGTCCCTATGACGAAGAAAATTATTGCAGTTGACCTGGATGGAACCCTGCTCAACTCAGACAGTCAAATTTCTGACTTTACCAAAAAAACCATCAAAAAAGTTGCTGAAAAAGGCCATCAGGTTATTATTACGACAGGTCGCCCTTACCGTATGTCAAAAGATTTTTACCGTGAACTGGGCTTAGACACTCCTATGATTAATTTCAACGGCTCCCTTACTCATTTACCAGACCAAGTTTGGAGCTTTGAAAAGTGTTTAACCGTAGACAAAAAATATCTGCTAGACATGGTTCGACGTTCAGAGGACATTCAAGCCGATTTTATCGCTGGAGAATATCGTAAAAAATTCTACATTACAAATCCTAATGAAGAAATTGCTAATCCCAAACTATTTGGTGTAGAAGCTTTCCAGCCTGAAAATCAATTCCAGCCTGAGTTGGTAACTAAGGATCCTAACTGTATCCTGTTGCAGACCAGAGCCAGTGACAAGTATGCCCTTGCAAAAGAAATGAACGCCTTCTACCAGCATCAACTGTCTATCAATACCTGGGGAGGGCCGCTCAATATCCTTGAGTGTACCCCAAAAGGTGTCAACAAGGCCTTTGCTTTGGACTACTTGCTCAAGGTAATGAACCGCGATAAAAAGGATTTGATTGCCTTTGGAGACGAACACAATGATACCGAAATGCTTGCTTTTGCTGGGAAAGGTTATGCAATGAAAAATGCCAACCCAGAGCTACTCCCCTATGCAGATGAGCAAATTTCCTTGACAAATGACCAAGACGGAGTTGCCAAAACCCTGCAAGACTTATTCTTATAGTTCATTCTGACCAGCTTGCGAGCTGGTCTTTGTGCTCTTTTCACAGTCTCATCAACCAGTTAATCGATTGTTCTACTTTTTGCCTCCAAAACCTTGGAAAAGGCTTTCTTTTGTGATATAATTCACATATAAATACAAGAGAGCTCGTCATACTCGACTCTGTTGACACAAAATCAATCCAGTCCCGTTATCCCTGTTCTCGGTCAATATCAAGGAGGATAGCTATGAAAGCTGTTGTTGTTAATCCAGAAAGCACTGGTGTTGCTGTTGAAGAAAAAGTACTCCGTCCACTTGAAACTGGGGAAGCACTTGTAGAAATTGAATACTGTGGTGTTTGCCACACTGACCTCCACGTTGCCCATGGCGACTTCGGTCAGGTACCAGGACGTGTCCTAGGTCACGAAGGTGTTGGTATCGTTAAAGAAATTGCACCAGATGTTAAAAGTCTTAAAGTCGGCGACCGCGTCAGCGTTGCTTGGTTCTTTGAAGGATGTGGTACTTGCGAATACTGTACAACTGGCCGTGAAACTCTTTGCCGTACAGTAAAAAATGCCGGCTACTCAGTAGACGGTGGTATGGCTGAACAATGTATCGTAACAGCAGACTATGCTGTTAAAGTTCCTGACGGACTTGATCCAGCCCAAGCCTCTTCTATCACATGTGCTGGTGTAACAACCTATAAAGCTATTAAAGAGGCCAAAGTTGAACCAGGCCAATGGGTTGTTCTTTACGGTGCTGGTGGCCTTGGTAACCTAGCTGTTCAATACGCTAAAAAAGTATTCAATGCTCATGTCATCGCAGTTGATATCAATAACGACAAACTTGCCCTTGCAAAAGAAGTAGGCGCTGACATTGTTATTAACGGCCTCGAAGTTGAAGATGTACCAGGACTCATCAAGGAAAAAACTGATGGTGGAGCTCATTCAGCTGTCGTAACTGCTGTATCTAAAGTTGCCTTCAACCAGGCTGTTGACTCAGTTCGTGCTGGTGGTCGCGTTGTCGCTGTCGGCCTTCCTTCTGAAATGATGGAACTAAGTATCGTAAAAACCGTTCTAGATGGAATCCAAGTCATCGGTTCTCTTGTAGGAACTCGTAAAGACTTGGAAGAAGCCTTCCAATTCGGTGCAGAAGGTTTAGTAGTTCCAGTTGTTCAAAAACGTCCAATAGAAGATGCCGTAGCCATTTTCGACGAAATGGAAAAAGGTCAAATCCAAGGACGTATGGTACTCGACTTCACCCACTAATCTATTAGAAACCTATTTTAAAAGTTGGAATGCGCTTCCAACTTTTTTATATTAAATTTTTTAATAAGGATTCAAAAAAACTTCTCTAAAACTCAATATATCAATATTTTCAGATGTAATATTTTTAATTATTTTATGATAAATAGTTGATTTTTAGATGAAAACGGTTTATACTTAAACAGTCTTAAAGTTTTCTTAAACGAAAACTAAAACAAAAAAGGAGGAATGACAATAATGAGTATCGGAATCATTATTGCGAGCCACGGCGAATTTGCTGCGGGTATTCATCAGTCAGGATCTATGATCTTTGGTGAACAAGAAAAGGTTCAAGTTGTAACCTTTATGCCAAATGAAGGTCCTGATGATCTATACGCTAAGTTTAATAACGCTGTTGCTGCATTTGACGCAGAAGATGAGGTTCTAGTTTTGGCTGACCTTTGGAGTGGATCTCCATTTAACCAAGCTAGTCGCGTGATGGGAGAAAATCCTGAGCGTAAGTTTGCCATCATCACAGGACTTAACTTACCGATGTTAATTCAAGCCTACACAGAGCGCCTCATGGACGCTGCTGCAGGTGTAGAAAAAGTCGCTGCTAATATCATTAAAGAAGCCAAAGATGGCATCAAAGCTCTTCCAGAAGAGCTAAACCCAGTTGAGGAAGTAGCAAGCGCTGCAGCTGCTCCAGTTGCCCAAGCTGCTATTCCAGAAGGAACTGTCATCGGAGACGGTAAACTCAAAATCAACCTTGCCCGTCTAGACACTCGTTTACTTCACGGTCAAGTTGCAACTGCTTGGACTCCAGATTCAAAAGCAGACCGTATCATCGTTGCTTCAGATAACGTAGCTAAAGACGAATTACGTAAAGAATTGATTAAACAAGCAGCTCCAGGTAAAGTGAAAGCAAATGTTGTTCCTATCCAAAAACTAATCGACGTTGCAAAAGATCCTCGCTTCGGAGGAACACATGCCCTTATCTTGTTTGAAACACCTCAAGATGCCCTTCGTGCTATCGAAGGTGGCGTGCCAATCAAAACTCTTAATGTTGGATCAATGGCTCACTCAACTGGTAAAACAATGGTTAACAACGTTTTGTCTATGGATAAAGAAGACGTTGCTACATTTGAAAAAATGCGTGACCTTGGTGTTGAATTTGATGTACGTAAAGTACCAAACGACACCAAAAAAGATTTGTTTGACTTGATCAACAAAGCAAACGTGCAATAATCGATTTTATGAAAGGATTTTAAAGATGTCTATTATTTCTATGGTTTTAGTAGTCGTTGTAGCCTTCCTAGCAGGTCTTGAAGGTATCCTCGACCAGTTCCAATTCCATCAACCAATCGTAGCTTGTACCCTTATCGGTCTTGTTACCGGTAACCTTGAAGCAGGGATTATCCTTGGTGGTTCTCTTCAAATGATCGCCCTTGGTTGGGCTAACATCGGAGCTGCCGTAGCTCCTGACGCTGCTCTTGCTTCTGTTGCTGCTGCCATTATCATGGTTCTTGGTGGCGACTTTACTAAGACAGGTATCGGTGTTGCCCAAGCGGTTGCTATCCCTCTTGCAGTTGCTGGTCTATTCTTGACTATGATTGTCCGTACACTCTCTGTCGGATTGGTTCACACTGCTGATGCTTCTGCTAAAAAAGGTGACTTCAAAGCAGTTGAACGTGCTCACTTTGTCGCACTTCTTCTTCAAGGTCTTCGTATTGCAGTCCCTGCAGCACTCCTTCTAATGGTACCAACTGAAACAGTACAAAGCATTCTAAATGCTATGCCTGATTGGCTCAAAGATGGTATGGCTATCGGTGGTGGTATGGTTGTTGCCGTTGGTTACGCTATGGTTATCAACATGATGGCAACTCGTGAAGTATGGCCATTCTTCGCTATCGGTTTCGTGCTTGCTGCCGTGTCAGATATTACTCTAATCGGATTTGGTGCTATCGGTGTTGCTATCGCTCTTATCTACCTTCACCTTTCTAAAACTGGTGGAAATGGTGGCGGAGGAGCCGCAACTTCTAACGACCCAATCGGCGATATCCTAGAAGACTACTAAGATAAGAAAGGACTGAAAACATCATGACTGAAAAACTTCAATTAACTAAATCAGATCGTAAAAAAGTTTGGTGGCGTTCAACTTTCTTACAAGGTTCTTGGAACTATGAACGTATGCAAAACTTGGGTTGGGCTTACTCATTAATTCCAGCTCTTAAAAAACTCTACACTAAAAAAGAAGATCAAATCGCTGCTCTTGAACGCCATCTTGAGTTCTTCAACACTCACCCATATGTAGCCGCTCCAATCATGGGGGTTACTCTTGCACTTGAAGAAGAACGTGCTAACGGTGTTGAAATTGATGATGCTGCTATCCAAGGGGTTAAAATCGGTATGATGGGACCTCTTGCTGGTATCGGTGACCCAGTATTCTGGTTTACAGTACGCCCAATCCTTGGATCACTCGGTGCTTCACTTGCCCTTACTGGTAATATCTTAGGTCCAATCCTCTTCTTCGTTCTTTGGAACTTGATTCGTATGTCATTCTTGTGGTATACACAAGAGATTGGATACAAGGCTGGATCAGAAATCACTAAAGATATGTCTGGCGGTATCCTCCAAGACATCACTAAAGGAGCTTCTATCCTTGGTATGTTCATTCTTGCTGTCCTTGTTCAACGTTGGGTAAATATTAAATTTGCTTTCGATGTTGCCAAAGTTCAACTAGATGAAAAGGCTTATATCCATTGGGATAAATTGCCAGAAGGATCTAAAGGTATTCAAGAAGCATTCGCACAAGTAGGACAAGGATTGTCTCAAACACCTGAAAAAGTTACTACTTTCCAACAAAACTTGGATATGTTGATCCCTGGACTATCAGGACTACTCCTTACTCTCCTTTGCATGTACTTGCTTAAGAAAAAAGTATCTCCAATCACTATTATCCTTGCACTCTTCGCAGTGGGTATTGTGGCACATGTTCTTCACATCATGTAATCAAGCAACTTAAAAGGAATCAGGTTCTAAAATCTGATTCCTTTTTTCTATACTTTTATTCGGCCAAGGCACCCATTGGATCCCATGGTGCGAGTACAATTGGTTCTGATTCATAGGCAGCTTGTTCTTCTGCTGTCAGCAATTCTTTGCGAACAACGATTTGGTAAGTGTATTCGTCCATCCAAGCGTCTGAGGCAACAAAGTAACCATCTGTACCGACCTTGTCTCCCCAAGAGTTTTCAACCTTCCACTTGGTTGACTTGCCATTTTCGTCCAAATCAACACCTGTCAAGACCATGGCGTGGGTCATTAAGCTTTCACTATAGTCCAAACGTCCAGCCTTGTCTTGAGTGAGTTTAATGTCCATGCTTGATTCAAAGTCATAAACATCTGTCGCAAGGATTCCAGCTTTACGGTTGCTGAGCTGACCAACATCAGAACCAAACCAAACAGTCTCACCTGCTTGCATTTGAGCAATTGCCAACTCTTTCAAGCGCTCCATCGGCACGTTGATGTAGCGAACCGCACGGCTACCAATCACATTTCCTAACATCTCAACTGTGTAAGATTTACCGTATGGTTTATCAGCAGTTGGAGCATTGATAACAGAAACGTAGTCTTCTAGTGGAAGATTGACATATTTCTTGTAAAACTCTTGTGGTGTGATGCCCTTTTCACTTTGGTAGTTGTTATCTTTATCGCGATAAGCAAAGTCAAATTTACGTGGTGGAAGTCCTAATGACATGGCAAGGAAATTAAAGATTTCTTGCAAGAGGTCTTCTTTCTTAGCTTGAACAGTCGCTTGGTCTGCCCCAGAAGCAAGCAAGTCACGCAAGATTTGAGCATCTTGACGAAGCAATTTGTTGAGAATGGCATTTAGCTCACGACTGCTGCTAGATGAAACAGACTCTGGATAAACAGACTTAGGAACGACACCATATTTCTCAAAGAGAGAAACGACCATATCCCATTGACCGCCATCTTGTTGTGGAGTTTGGAGTAGGAATTTAACCTTACGGCTCGTCAAATCTTGGTCTGCAGTCGCAATGACTTGCTCCAAGAACCAGTTGGATTTCTCATACTTGTCCCAGAAGAAGGTGTGAGCCTGTGATAACTCAAAATTTTCCAGTTTGTATTGTGAGATGAGCTTGTGGCGGAAGGTGTTAAGAGCTGCAAACATCCAGCAACGACCAGACGCTTTCTGGTTGGTTACCTTGTCCTTAGTCAAATCCAATGAGAAAACAGGTGTGTTATCTACATGGCTTTGGCGACGTTCTAGGGCTGCAAAAATTCCGTTGTGGCTAGCAGCATTTTCAATCGCTTGGTATTTTACATTTGCTTCATAGTTGGCAAATAGTTTATCAGTAAATGATTCTTGAATCGCGTTCATAGATTCCTCCTTTTATTCTACAGTCTATTATAACGCTTTTCACAAAGGAAGCAACTGAAAAACATAAAAGGCAAGGACATTCTCCCTCACCTTTTTCGAAAATAAACCAAACTAAGCAATACTTGCAAGGAGAACCTCTAATTCTTCCTTGGTCAAGCGACGCCATTCTCCTCGCTGCAAGTTCTCATCTAAAACTAAAGTTCCCATAGTCAAACGCTGTAGGTCCACTACTTCCTTGCCACAGTAAGCCACCATACGCTTGACCTGATGGAACTTCCCTTCTGCAATGGTCACACGGATTTGGCTTTGATTCTTTTCTGTATCTATGGATACAAGTTCCAGTCTAGCGGGTTGACAGGTAAAGTCTTTGAGCGGAATGCCCTTGGCAAATATCTCCACATCTTCTTGGGTCATAATTCCCTTGACTTGTGCCTGATAAGTCTTGTCCACATGACGCTTGGGCGAAAGAAGAGCATGGGCAAGCTGGCCATCATTGGTCAAGAGTAGAAGACCATGTGTATCAATATCCAAGCGTCCTACTGGGAAAACTTCCTTGCTCTGAGCAATATCATCCAGCAAGTCCAGAACGGTTCTGTGCTTAGGATCCTCAGTCGCTGAGATAACTCCTTTGGGCTTGTTCATCATGTAGTAGACAAACTCTTCATACTCCAACACTTGCCCATCAAAGAGAATCTCATCTCTTTCTTCATCAATCTGCAATTTAGCTGACTTTTCTTTTTTACCATTTACCGTCACGCGCCCAGCCTTGAGAAAGTTTTTGACCTCAGTCCGACTTCCCACAGCGCAGGCAACTAAAAATTTATCTAATCTCATAGAACTATTATATCATAATCAAAAGGAGGCTAGTACAATGACCAACCTCCTTTTCATTTCATACTCTTCAAAAATCTCTTCAAACCACGTCAACGTCGCCTTGCCGTATATATGTTACTGACTTCGTCAGTTCTATCTACAACCTCAAAACAGTGCTTTGAGCAACCTGCGGCTAGTTTCCTAGTTTGCTCTGTGATTTTCATTGAGTATCAGATTTAAGAAATTAACTTCCTCGTCTCCAAAAAATCGCTAAGACAATCATGGCTCCTAATACTGCAGGGATAATGGCTGTTCCTGATATAATTGGACCCCAAGTCCCAAAAAGCAAATGGCCTATAAAGGCACCAATCCATCCGAGAAACATTTTTCCAAAACATCCCATGCGTTCTCCACGATTGGTCAGAGTACCTGCTAAAAATCCCACTAGGAGACCAACGAACATACTTCCTAACATATTATCTCCTTAATTTGCCCAATCTCCGTTACGGAAGAGTGGTACACGCGTCCCATCCTCACGGATACCATCGATATCCATTTGGTTAGAACCAATCATAAAGTCTACGTGAACATCTGAACGGTTAAGCCCCGCAGCTTCAAGCTCCTCTTCACTCATCTCCGCTCCACCAACAACGCTAGTTGCATAGGCTGCACCGATAGCCAAGTGATTTGACGCATTTTCATCGAAAAGGGTGTTAAAGAAGGTAATGCCTGACTGAGAAATTGGGCTTGGATCTGGTACCAAGGCACATTCACCCAAGGCACGCGCACCCGCATTTTCAAAGACAAGGTCTTTCATGACCTGATCGCCTTTTTCTGCAGTGATATCCACAATTTGTCCATCCTTGAAGGTTACTTTAATTCCTTCGATGATATTTCCATTGTAGCTAAGCGGTTTTGTAGAAGTGACATAACCATCTGCGCGACGGAAGTCAGGTGCTGTGAAGACTTCCTCTGTCGGCATATTTGGCAAGAATCCTTCGCCCTGTGCATTGATAGCACCAGCTGATTCCCAAACGTGGTTCTTTGGCAAACCAAGTGTCAAATCTGTCCCTGGAGCTGTGTAGTGAAGAGCTGAAAATTGCTCTTTATTAAGCATATCGGCCTTGCTCTTGAGGATAGCTGCATGCTCTTCCCAAGCCTTAACAGGATCTTCTTCATAGACACGACAAGTTTTGAAGATTTGGTCCCAAAGGAGATCGACTGCTTCTTCATCGCTCGCAGCATTTGGAAAGACTTTCTTAGCCCACTCAAGTCCAGCAGCGGCTGCTACAGTCCAGCTAACCTTGTTAGATTGAGTTGCGATACGCATTGGCTTCATAGCAAGTCCCATAGCTTTGGCAGAAGCTGAGAGCTTGTCAGCGTCCACTCCGTTCAAGGCACCTGGATCAGATGAACGAACTCCGAGACGGCTAGCCTTGTTCTCCAAAAGATAGTTCATCTCAGCAATCTTGTATTCTGGTACATTATCCAGACGCTCCATCGGAGCATGGAGGAATTTCTCACGGTTGATAACATCATCTGTCCACTGAACGATAACCTCATGCGCACCCAATGCATAAGCTTCTTTGACGATTAAGTGAGCCAACTCACGTTGCTCCACATCGATAGAGAGAGCCAAAGTGTGACCAGGTTGCACATTGATTCCGTTCGCAACCAATAATTTCGCATATTTTTCTAGATTTTCTTTAAAATTTAGTAAAACCATTCTGTTTTCTCTTTTCTATTTTTATTTTTCTTTCAAAGCAGAAAAGATTCCTGCTAAAGCAATAGCACCTGACAAGAGTGCTGTTGATAGAAGAATTGTTTGATCAGCAAGTTCTAATTGATATTCAAATACCTTCTCAGCCGGCTTATCTTCCGCAAAAATTCTTAGTTTCATGAGAACCCCCTTAAAATTTATTAAAACAAATCACTATGACTGCCTGTCCTCAGCAAATTTAAAATCAATTCCGACTTGTCTACTTTATAAACCAAAAGCCAATCTGGCTGGATATGGCATTCACGAACTCCTTGAAAATGTTTGGATGCCGTCAATTGATGATCACGATATCTAGCAGGAAGTTCTTTTTCTTGAACAAGAAAATTTAAAACTTCTTCTAATAATTCTGCCTTCAAACCACGCTTCATAGCCAACTTAAAATCTTTTTTAAACTGTTTATGATAACGAATCTTAAGCACGCAAATCCTCCATCAAGTCAGAGACTGATTCAAAGGATTGGCTCATATTACGATTTTGGTCTAAATCCGTTAATACCTCAAGCAACTTCCGACTCTCGTCTAGTCTAACATCGAAAGGTAAACCCTGATATTGAATAGCTTGACGAAGGAAAATATTGATGGCAGTCGTCATATCCATCCCCAGATTATTAAACACCTGTTGGGCCTGCTCCTTAACCTCACTATCCAGACGGATGCTCATACTCGTCTTTGACATACTCTCACCCTCTTTCTATAGACTATTTTAACAAAAAAGAAAGCCAATGTAAATCTATTGGATATACATTAGCCTCTTTGGATAGATTATTAAACAATTTTTTAAAACAACTCATCAAACAAACTGAGCTGGTTATCCTCTGGCATATTTCCGAGAATGCCCATTTCATCCATCTTTTCAACCAAAGTTGAGGAAAGTCCACCACGCTTGCGTAGTTCTGTTTTAGAGAGGAATTCTCCCTCTTCACGCGCTCGCACCAACTGCTTAGCAACGTTCTCCCCCAGACCGTCCATTGCTACAAATGGCGGAATGAGGGTATCTCCGTCAATGATGAATTCAGTCGCATCACTACGGTAGAGGTCTAACTTCCCAAACCTGAAGCCACGCTCCCACATCTCATTGACAATCTCAAGAGTTGTATAGAGATCGATTTCCACATTAGAGGCCTCGTTGTTTTTCCGTTTTTCAGCGATTTCTTCCATTCTGCGTTTGATGGCATCCAAGCCCGCACCCATGGTCTTGATATCAAAAGCCTTAGCACGGATGGAGAAGTAAGCACAGTAGTAATAAATGGGATGGTGAACCTTGAAGTAAGCTACACGCAAGGCCATCATAACGTAGGCTGCCGCATGAGCCTTAGGGAACATGTACTTAATTTTCCCACAGGATTCGATATACCACTCTGGCACCTTATTAGCCTTCATGGCTTCGATGTAGCCATTGCGTTCCTCTTCGGAAATCTTGAGCCACAAACCCTTACGTACCCGTTCCATAATGGTAAAGGCCATCTTAGGTTCGAGACCAGCATGCATGAGGTAGACCATGATGTCGTCCCGACAACCGATAACGGTTGATAGGTCTGCTATTCCTTGCTTGATTAAATCCTGAGCATTTCCCAACCAGACATCCGTACCATGGGATAGACCTGAGAGCTGAAGCAACTCTGCAAAAGTCGTCGGATGAGTCTCGTCTACCATTCCACGTACGAAATTTGTTCCAAACTCTGGAATCCCCAACATCCCCGTAGGCGTTCCGATTTGTTCAGGAGTCACACCTAGCACATCAGTCCCAGAAAAGAGGGCCATCACGCCTTCGTCATCCATAGGAATTTCATTGGGGTCAATACCAGACAAGTCCTGAAGTTTCCGAATCATGGTCGGATCATCATGTCCCAGTACATCGAGTTTGAGGACGTTCTCATCGATATCGTGGAAGTTAAAGTGAGTGGTCTGCCATTCAGCCGTCACGTCATCTGCTGGATACTGGACAGGCGTAAAGTCGTAAACATCCATGTAGTTAGGAATAACAACGATCCCCCCCGGGTGTTGTCCTGTCGTTCGTTTGACACCAGCAGCTCCCTGGGCTAGACGTTCCACCTCTGCATCACGATAAAACTTGCCATAATCTCTCTCGTAGCCCTTTACAAATCCATAGGCAGTCTTGGCAGCCACCGTACCAACCGTTCCTGCACGGAAGGCATATTCCTCACCAAAGATATCACGCACATCCAAGTGGGCGCTAGGCTGGTCTTCTCCCGAGAAGTTCAAGTCAATATCGGGAACCTTGTCCCCATCAAAACCAAGGAAGGTCTCGAAAGGAATATCCTGTCCATTTTTACTGAGTTTGTGACCACAGTTTGGACAGTCCTTATTGGGCATATCAAATCCTGAACCATAAGAACCATCGGTGATAAACTCACTATACTGACACTGACCACAGACATAGTGAGGAGATAGAGGATTGACCTCTGTAATCCCAATCATAGTCGCAACGAAACTAGATCCGACAGACCCACGAGAACCAACCAAGTAACCCCGTTCATTGGAACGTTGCACCAGCATCTGCGAAGCCAGATAAATCACAGCAAATCCATTCCCCAGAATAGAGGTTAGTTCTTTTTCAATCCGCAAATCAACGATATCAGGCAGCGGATTTCCATAAATCTCAAAAGCTTTCTTGTAGGTCAGCTCAGCAACCGTTTCTTCAGCCTTGTCGATGAAAGGCGTGTACAAGTCACCCTTAACAACCTCAACGGGTTCAAAGATTTCTGCCAAAACATTGGTGTTTTCAATAACCAATTTACGTGCCAATTCCTCTCCCAAGAAGGCAAATTCATCCAACATCTCATTAGTCGTTCGAAAATGAGCTTTTGGAAGAGGAGCGGGTTGAGCATGTTCCCCATGACCGATAGTTCGGTTAATCATCGCCCCCTGTCCCAAACTACGGACAATTATTTCACGGTAAATTTCTTCTTCTGGTTCGATATAGTGGACATTTCCGGTAGCCAGAACTGGCTTACCAAGACGGTCTCCAACTTCTATCAAACTCTTGATAATGGTCTGGAGTTCCTCCATATCCTTGACCTGCTCCTTAGCAATCAAGGGAGCATAGATAGCTGGTGGCATGACCTCTATAAAGTCATAATACTTGGCCACCTCAACCGCCGCATCCACTCCTTGGGAAACGACTGCATCGAAAACTTCACCTTCAGAGCAAGCTGAACCTAAAATCAGACCTTCCCGATGAGCATCTAGAACTGTTCTCGGAATTCGTGGCACCCCTTCAAAGTACTTGGTATTAGACAGAGAAACCAGTTTAAAGATATTTTTTAAACCTACCTGATTCTTGACATAGATGGTCGCATGCTTGATCCTAGCTTTTTTATAAGAATCTGGACTAATCAAATCAATGTTGAGTCTAGCTAGATCGGTCACTCCATGTTTTTCTGCTACTTCTTTTATAAAAATAAATAGCAGGCGACCTGTAGCTTCCGCATCGTAGTTAGCCATGTGGTGATGTTCTAAGGCCACACCAAAACGCTTGGTCAAAGGCCCCAAACCATGACGTTTATACTCAGGATAGAGATTTCTAGCAAACTCCAGCGTATCAATAACTGGCTGACTAATCCTTGGAAGACCATGACGCTCATAATTGGCATTCATAAAGCCAACGTCAAAGGTCGCATTGTGGGCAACTAGTACCGTATCTTTACAAAATTCTTGGAATTCTTGCAAAACTTGTTTCAGTGGCTTGGCATTTTTGACATGATCATCTGTAATTCCAGTCAACTCAGTAGTAAAAGCTGACAAGGGATGCCCAGGATTGATAAATTCATCAAATTCAGCAATAACATTCCCCTTGTACATCTTAGAAGCTGCAACCTGAATCAAATCATTATAGATAGCTGAAAGTCCTGTGGTTTCCACGTCAAAAACCACGTAGGTCGCTTCTGACAAGTCCATCTCTACTTCGTTATAGACGATAGGGACACGGTCCTCCACGATATTGGCTTCCATTCCATAGATTAGCTGGATTCCCGCTTTTTTGGCCGCCTTATAGCCGTGTGGGAAGGACTGGACATTCCCGTGGTCCGTGATGGCAACAGCCTTGTGTCCCCACTTAGCAGCTGTCGCAACGATTTCTTCAACCTCTGGTAGAGCATCCATAGTCGACATGTTAGTATGAGCATGAAACTCAACCCGACGCTCACCTTCTGGCATCAAATCCTTCCGCTCATAGTGAACGACTTCCTGCACATCCTGCACATTCATCGTCAAATCGCGTGTGAAGTTATTCATCTCCACATTCCCACGGACTCGGAGCCAAGAATTTTTCTTGATTAGGTCAAACTTCTGGGCCTCTTCCTCATTCTTAACCCACTTTTGCATCGAAAAACTTGAAGTGTAGTCCGTCATTTTAAAGTTGATCAAAACACGCCCTGTTCTGGTCACTTTTTGCTCCACATCAAAAACAACCCCTTCAAAGACCAAACGATTTTCCTCCGTCGTCACTTCGATCATAGGAGTAATCTCTGCCTTATCCAGCTTTGGTTTAGCCACAGCCTTTTTGGCCTGAAAATCAAAGGCTGGTTTCTCTTCCGCTGGAGGAGGTGCCATCTGTTCCAGTTGTTCCATCGCACGGAGCGCTTCCTCATTGGCCGCTTGAACAATCTGCTCATTTTCAGCATGAAAGGCCTCTTCCTGCTCTTGGGTCAGCACATCATTTTTCTCTATTTGACAAGTAAAAGTTGGAAAGCCAAACTTTTCAAGTTGTTTCGCTAAATTAGGAAGATGATTCTTCTTAAAATGTTCCTTATCAATCGCCTCAGAGCCTTCAATAAAGAGTTGATTGCCCTCAGTACGAACTTGCAGATTCTGGTAAAGGGACTTAAAACCTTGGCTAGCACATGGCCCCTCAGAGAAAGCCTCCTTATAGTAGGACTGCAAGAGTTGATTTGAAAATTCTTGAGACCGAGCCTTAATTTCGAAAACAGCTTTATTGCCTGTCTTAGAAAATTCCTCACTCAAACCCTTCTTTAATTCTAAAAAGATTTCAATCGGTAAAATATTAGAAAATACGAAATGAAACTCCCATACCTTACTAATTTTATGAACCACAACTCGTTCAATATCAGCATGTGATAAAGCAGATGCCTGTCTCATTTCAGCAGGCATCCCCAGTTGATTCATCAAAATTTCAAAACTATTTGACATTCATTTTCCTCACATTATTCTCCTACTATTTTACCATACTTAGAGGTGTTTTCTAAAGACAAAAGGAAGCCACTAAGTGACTTCCTTCTAGAGTGAGGACTGATTAGTCTTCACCTTTGTTTTTCTTAATGATTTCTTCTTGTACTGACTTAGGTACATCTTCGTAGTGGTCAAATACCATCATGAATGTACCACGTCCTTGAGATGCAGAACGAAGAACTGTTGCGTAACCGAACATTTCAGCAAGTGGAACGTAAGCACGAACGATTTGGCTGTTACCGTGTGCTTCCATACCATCTACACGTCCACGACGAGCAGTTACGTGACCCATAACATCACCAAGGTTTTCTTCTGGAACAGTGATTGTTACAAGCATCATTGGCTCAAGGATAGCTGGTTGTGCTGATTTAGCAGCTTCTTTAAGAGCAAGTGAAGCCGCAATCTTGAAGGCAGTTTCAGATGAGTCGACATCGTGGTATGAACCATCGTAAAGCTTAGCTTTAACGTCAACCATTGGGTAACCTGCAAGTACACCGTTAGCCATAGATTCTACCAAACCTTTTTCAACCGCTGGGATAAATTCACGAGGAACCACACCACCGACGATTGCGTTTTCGAATTCGAATCCTTTACCTTCTTCGTTTGGAGTAAATTCAATCCATACATCACCGAATTGACCTTTACCACCAGACTGACGTTTGAAGAATCCACGTGCTTGAGTAGAAGCGCGGAATGTTTCACGGTAAGATACTTGAGGAGCACCTACGTTTGCTTCAACTTTGAACTCACGACGCATACGGTCAACAAGGACGTCAAGGTGAAGCTCACCCATACCAGAGATAACTGTTTCACCAGTTTCAACGTTTGTTTCAACGCGGAATGTTGGATCTTCTTCAGCCAATTTTTGAAGGGCGATACCCATCTTGTCTTGGTCAGCTTTAGATTTTGGCTCAACCATCAATTGGATAACTGGTTCTGGAACGTTGATTGACTCAAGAATGATTTTAGCTTTTTCATCTGTCAATGAGTCACCAGTTGTAGTATCTTTCAAACCAACGGCAGCAGCGATATCACCTGAGTAAACAGTGTCAATTTCTTGACGGCTGTTGGCGTGCATTTGAAGGATACGTCCGATACGCTCACGTTTACCTTTAGAAGTGTTCAATACGTATGAACCTGATTGAAGAACACCTGAGTAAACACGGAAGAATGTCAAACGACCTACGAATGGGTCTGTCATGATCTTGAAGGCAAGAGCTGCAAATGGCTCTTCATCAGATGCTGGACGAGTTTCTTCTTCATCTGTATCTGGGTTGATACCTTTGATCGCTGGGATGTCAAGTGGGCTTGGAAGGTAGTCAATAACCGCATCAAGCATCAATTGAACACCTTTGTTCTTGAAGGCAGAGCCACACAATACTGGGAAGAATTCAACGTTGATAGTCGCTTTACGGATACCAGCTTTCAATTCTTCGTTAGTGATTTCTTCACCTTCGAGGTATTTCATCATCAATTCTTCGTCAGTTTCAGCAACTGCTTCGATCAATTTTTCACGGTATTCTTGAGCTTGGTCAAGGTATTCAGCTGGGATGTCTTCTTCAAGGATATCTGTACCAAGGTCGTTAGTATAGATTTCAGCTTTCATCTTGATCAAGTCGATGATACCACGGAAGTCATCTTCAGAACCGATTGGCAATTGGATTGGGTGTGCATTTGCTTGAAGACGATCGTGAAGTGTGCTTACAGAGTAAAGGAAGTCAGCACCGATTTTGTCCATTTTGTTGGCAAATACGATACGTGGAACTCCATACTCAGTTGCTTGACGCCAAACTGTTTCAGTTTGAGGCTCAACACCTGATTGTGAGTCAAGAACGGTAACAGCACCATCCAATACACGAAGAGAACGTTGTACTTCGATTGTGAAGTCCACGTGTCCTGGTGTGTCGATAATGTTTACGCGGTGGTTGTTCCATTGAGCTGTTGTCGCAGCAGATGTGATAGTGATACCACGTTCTTGCTCTTGCTCCATCCAGTCCATTTGTGACGCACCTTCGTGAGTTTCACCGATTTTGTGGATTTTACCAGTGTAGTAAAGAATACGCTCAGTAGTTGTTGTTTTACCAGCATCGACGTGAGCCATGATACCGATATTACGAGTTTTTTCAAGTGAAAATTCGCGTGCCATGAGGTTTGTTTCTCCTATTTATTTTTGATTTCTATTCTATTATAACATGATTTTAATAAAAACGGATAGGCAGGACCTACCCGTTCTCAATGTTTTCATGCTATTGTTGGTTGCAACTTGTAGATTTACAAGTTGAATTGAACTCGGGCTAAAGTTAATTAGCCGATTTGAGCCGGAACGGGATGCTGTGTGAAAAAGATAAACTTCCTTGTATTCATCGAATACTGCGTCAGTTTCCTATTTTCACCTTGCATCCTTACCGTTCCTAGCATCATGATTTAGTTGAGCTCAAGCTAAAAGTCTGGAGAAAAAGATGAATCTCATTGGTTGCAATCGCAACCTGCTTCGATTCCCTATTTTCTCTGGGACTTTCTTAACGCTTTCGCATCCTATCTTACCAACGGAAGTGTGCGAATGCACGGTTAGCTTCAGCCATACGGTGAGTGTCTTCACGTTTCTTAACAGCTGCACCAGTGTTGTTAGCAGCATCCAAGATTTCTTTCGCAAGACGGTCTTGCATTGTGTGTTCACCACGAAGACGAGCGATTGTTACCAACCAACGAAGTCCAAGTGTTGTACGACGTTCTGGACGAACTTCAACTGGGACTTGGTAGTTAGAACCACCAACACGACGTGCACGTACTTCAAGTACAGGCATGATGTTTTCCATAGCTGTTTCAAATACTTCAAGTGCATCGTTTCCAGTAGCTTCTTTGATTTGCTCAAAGGCACCGTAAACGATTGAAGCAGCTGTACCACGTTTACCATCAAGCATAACGCGGTTGATAAGACGAGTAACTAGTTGTGAATTGTAAAGCGGATCTGGCAATACGTCACGTTTTGGAGCTCTATTTTTACGACTCATTTCTCTTTATCCCCTTTCCTTATGCTTTTGGACGTTTAGTACCGTATTTAGAACGGCCTTGTTTACGATCGTTAACACCTGCAGTATCAAGTGCACCACGGACGATATGGTAACGTACCCCTGGAAGGTCTTTTACACGTCCACCACGAAGAAGCACCACGCTGTGCTCTTGCAAGTTGTGTCCGATACCTGGGATGTAGGCAGTAACTTCGATAAGGTTGCTCAAACGTACACGAGCGAATTTACGAAGGGCTGAGTTAGGTTTTTTAGGTGTCATTGTTCCAACACGAGTTGCAACACCACGTTTTTGTGGTGAAGAAACGTTTGTTTGAACTTTTTTATGACTGTTGTAACCAACGTTCAAAGCTGGTGATTTAGATTTTTCTACTTTTGATTTACGCGGTTTGCGAACCAATTGGTTAATTGTAGGCATCTACATTCTCCTGTGTTTTTTTATTTTTGGTGATGATACACTTGGTGACAGCTATCATCTGCGTGTACTTTTGCAACATTTGTCAGCACGTCCCTGTACACTCTTGAGAGACCAAAAGTAAAAAGTACCGTCTATTATTGTAACAAAATTTTCCATTGGTTGTCAAGATATTTTTCTTTTTTATTGTTAATTTTAACTCTTTTGTAGTGCTCCCCCAAAAAAGAAAAAGGAGGAATCCCACCCTCCTAAAGTTAGTATTGTTCCATTCAATCCCATCAATTTTAGCACATAATGGTTTTCGAGTTAAGATAGTATCACAACCAACCAGATTCTTTCGCGATATTAGCTGCCTCTGTTCGATTACCTGCATCTAGTTTCGAAAGAATATTAGTGACATAGTTTCGGACTGTTCCGTTGGATAGATAAAGTTTGTCTGCAATTTCTTGGTTAGAGAAGCCCTGAGCAATTCCCTTTAAAACTGCGATTTCTTGTTCTGTTAATGGATTGGGATGCGTCATCACCACTTCCATCAATTCAGGCGAATACTCCTTGCGCCCTTCGAGGACAGTGTGCAAGGTATTCATGAGGTCTGCAATGCTTCTTTCTTTTAATACATAAGCATCTACTCCAGCCTTGACTGCACGTTCAAAGTAACCAGGGCGCTTGAAGGTCGTCACCACAACCACCTTTGTTTCTAAATTTTCTGCTCGTATCCACTCCAAAACTTCAAGACCTGTCTTAACAGGCATTTCTACGTCAAGGATGGCGATATCTACAGACTCCTTTTCAAATAGTTGGATTGCTTCTTGCCCATTCTTGGCTTGTAAGACAGACTCTACATCTGCTTGAAAGGCAAGCAACTGGCACATGGCATCTCGTAACATACTTTGATCTTCTGCAACAAGTAGTTTCATCTTAGTTTCTCTCCTTATAAGGTAGTCGAACCTGCACTTCCGTTGGGTGTTTCTGACTGATTACACTTACTTCTCCTGAAAATGGAAGGACACGATCTCGGACTGTATGGAACTCATCTCCTTTTATAGAAGCGAAGCCACAGCCATCATCACTTACTGTTAGAATGAGTTCCTTCTCTGTCCGTTCTAATTTTAAGTAAGCTTTAGACGCTTGGGCATGTTTGATGATATTGGTTACTAACTCAAGCAAAATCATGGAAGCCGTTGACTCCAATTCCTGAGTTAAGCTAGCTGTATCTAGTTGATTAGCTATTTCCACCTCAATTCCAGCAATTTCTAACATCTTTTTCACAGTCTCTAGTTCGGATGTCAAAGTTCTAGACTTAAGATTTTCCACAATGGTTCGCACTTCACGCATTGATTCTTTGCTAATTTGCTGTATTTCTCTTAATTCCTTTTCCACCTGTGGATAAGCCTGTATTTGAAATAACTGCAAGGCTAGATCAGTTTTAACACTAATCATAGCAAAGGTATGCCCCAGACTATCATGCAAATCTTGACCGATACGACTGCGTTCATTTTCAGCAAGCAATAGATTTATCTGCGCATTTTGCTTAGCCTGAGCTTCTTTCAAATCCTCCACAATACGAATCCGAACCAAGCCAAAAGTCATTACATCGATAAAAGTGATAATTCCAAGCAGATAGACTAGAAACTCAACTTCAACTTCCTGAAAAATCAAAAGTTGCCCCACAACAAGGAATTGAGCAAGGAGAAAAGTCCGGACATGTAAAGAATTAAAACTACGTACGCCGAAATGATAAATTAAGAGATTGGCAAGGAAAAAGAAGAACCAGATATAATTTACACCAACAAAGGCAGTATTCCCAGCTACATAGGCTAGCATAATCACCCAACAGATCCAGGATAAACGCTGACTCTTGGTGGTTAAAACACCTAAGTAAGCCAAGACAAACAGAATGTCAATCAACAAATGCCAGCTAGGAAGCTCCCCAGTCACTACAGGAACGATGGGAAAAACCATAAAAATCAAACTGGCCCAATACATATAGTCTATGCTTTTCAGTCTTTCAAGCATTAAGCATTCTCCTTATGACCTTGAAGGTAAATGGTCAAACCAAACAAAACTGCTGAAAAAACAAGTAGATAAACTGTGGCTGATAAATTGATGCCACCCTCGTTTAAGAAGGTCTTGAGCAACTCCATCAACTGATAAGTTGGTAGGCACTTCCCGATTGCTTGCATCCAGTCTGGAAATAAAGAGATGGGCATCCAGAGTCCGCCTAAAACAGCCAAGCCTAGATAGAGAAGATTGCCCACGACTGACATCAGCTGACTAGAAGGCAAGAGTGTCAAGGTCAAACCAAGCGCTACAAAGGCAATACTTCCTACTATCAGCAAGAACGCAGCCCCAATCCAACTTGCTAAAGGCATATCCACACCTCTTACAAAATGCCCAACTGAGAAAACCACCAAGATTGAAACCAAATAATCAACCAGCATACTTGTGATCTTTGATAGATAATATTCTACCATATTTACCGGAGTATGGCGCAATGTTTTCTGCCAGTTGTTGATTTTATCGGTATGTAAGACAGCTGGAAATGAAAACATGGCTGTCGACATCATGGAAAAAGCCGTCATGGAGATGAGGTAATCACGCATAAAATTAGCTGGTCCACCGGGTGTGTCCTGGTACATGCCTGAAAAGAATAAATAGAAGGCTGTCGGCATACCTACTGATAATAAATAATAGACTAATTGTCGTTTGGTCAATAGAAATTCTATCTTGTTTAGTGCGATCCATCGTTTCATCTTAGTCATCTCCCTTCTGTGTTTCTTCAAAGATTGTATCTAGCAAACTACGGTTATTAACTTCGATTTCTTGTATGCTACATCCTGCTTGAACTAACAGTTCCCAAAAAGCATTTGCCTCTCGTGTGACTACTTGCAGAGCATCTTGTTTTTGTACCCAGTTTTCAACCAAGTTTGACTGTTCGACAATTTCCTTATATGCTAGAGGAAGGATAAAGTACTTTTCAATCTCCTCACTGCGCATGGCTAGAGGTGTTGTATCGCGAATCAACTCTCCCTTATTTAAAACCAAAATCCGGTCAGCTGTATGCTCCACCTCTTCAATATAATGAGACGAATAGAAAATGGTGACTCCTTGCGCTTTTAGGTCCCGAATAATTTCCCAAAAACGTTGACGAGTTGAGGTATCCATGGACGCAGTAGGCTCATCTAAAAAAACAATCTTTGGTCTCCCAATCAAGGTCAAGACGAAAGAAAAGAGACGCTTTTGCCCACCTGACAATTTTTCTGCAAATTGCTCCTTCTGTTGCTTACCAAACTGTAATAGTTGATCGATTTCCTGGTTACTCAAGTGATTTGGATAAATTCTTTGAAAGAAAGCAATCAACTCTTTTACCTTTAGTTTCTGAACGATTACATTCTCTTGAGGGAGGTAGGATCTTGTATAGTCTAACTTAGAGCTCGTTACCGGCAAATCTTGGATAGATACTTGCCCACTGGTGACCAGTTTATCTCCGAGCAAACAGTCCAATAGCGTTGTCTTTCCAGCACCATTTGGCCCAATCAAGGCGACGCATTCACCTTCTGCCACCTCAAAGGAAATATCTTTCAAAATACCCTTGCCCTTGATATTTTTATGTAAGCCTTGAACATTAATCATGTTGATGATATTCTCCTTTCAGCCACTCCTTTCCCATAGGAAAGGCGATAAAAATCATAAATCCCAGTCCCCAGGCACCACGGATGAATTGGTGAAGGAAGGCTTGATCAAACCAACCTGTAAACATTTCTACCAACCATACCACTAGTGATAGTCCAATAAAAAGATAGAGAAACGCTTTTTTCATTTTTCAAACTCCTTTTTCACATCTGAGACTAATTTCAAACCTTCTCGGATAAGCCAGGACATCATTCCAAATCCTGCAAATAGCTCCCAAGGAAAATGATAGAAATCTTCATCCAATCCTGAGAACATGAGATAAGTCATGACTCCTGCTGCTACTAAACTCATTGCGACAATTACTTTATCTTTCATTTTTTTTATTCCTCCATTTCATACTTCAATTATAGTCTTTTGAAGTTAGCGGAGCTATAAGCTTCTGTCATGAAAAGATATGACAAATGTCATAAAAGATTCTGTTCAAAACAAGCAAGATACACTATACAATAAAACACAAGTAGAAAAATCTAAGGCAGCTTCCTCAAAAGAAATATCAAACCCCATTCACACTATATTGAAAACCAATACTTATTTAAAATCCAAAGAGCAGAAATTTTTATCGCACAAACACATATATTATAGGCAGGACAAAAAAATTCTTCAATTACTTTCTTAAAAGTTTGTAAGAATTATACAATCTGTTAAATTTTAATTTATGAACCTAAACTACAGTATTCATTGAACAAATCAGGAAACAAAAAAGTATACACGATCAAAATGAATTACTGAAATTAAAAAAAAAGAGAGAAGAAAACTGTTTCTCTCTTAATGTATATAATATCTAGGGCTCTATAATATTTGTAGTGGGTAACCCCCTATGGATATTATGGAGCCT
>NZ_JAPVZM010000015.1:0-55140 GCF_041432335.1 Streptococcus sp. 20925_1_24
CAGAATAAGGAACCAGAGAAATTTTTCGGACTTATTGAGGACAATCTTAAGCAGGTTCATCCTATTTTTCAGACTGTCTTTAAAACCTTCCTCAAGGATAAAGAAAAGATTGTCAACGCCCTTCAACTACCCTATTCCAACGCCAAACTGGATGCCACCAATAATCTTATCAAACTTATCAAGCGCAATGCCTTTGGATTTCGGAACTTTGAAAATTTCAAAAAACGGATTTTTATCGCTCTGAACATCAAAAAAGAAAGGACGAAATTTGTCCTTTCTCGAGCTTAGCTTTTCATCAACCCACTACAGTTGACAAAGAGCCCTTTTTTATTTATAATTAAAAATTTCCCCTGCCAACTTATCAGCAAGCTTAGGAAAGAGAGTATAAAACTTATGGGCTAGGTTCAACAACATCGGTAGATTGAGTTCTCGTTTGTTTTTTCCTATAATCTTGATAATCTTTTTAGCCACTGCATCTGGTTTCAACAGGAAGCGTTCAACCGACTTGAGATAGGTTCCATCTGGATCGGCTTGGTCGAAAAATCCTGTTCCGATTGGGCCTGGATTAACTGTTGTCACATAGACACCATAGGGCCTGAGTTCAAGGCGCAAAGCATTTGAAAAACCAATGGCTGCAAACTTAGTGGCTGAGTAGAGACTAGACTTGCCAGTAGCAATCAAACCTGCCATGCTAACAATATTGATGATATGGCCCTTTCGACTTTCCTTCATTCGAGCCGCAATGCGTCGAGATAGATTCATCAGGGCAAAGGTATTGACCTCGAACATCTGATGAATATCTTGGTCGGAAATCTGGTCAAATTCCTCAAAAATCCCGTAACCAGCGTTGTTTATCAAAACATCAATCTCGCCATAGCGGAGATGAAGGTCTGCTACCAGAGTGTCTAAGGCTGAATCATCGGTAATATCGATTTCAATCAATTCTGCATAGGGATAGTTTCCGTAGAGTTGGGCTAATTTTTCCTTACTTCTACCAAGCAAGATGAGTTGGTCATTTTGCAAGAGTTTGACCATTTCTTGGGCTAGGCCACCGCTAGCTCCGGTAATGAGAATAGTAGGCATACTTATCCTTTCTCAATCTTTTAGATTTCCACTTCTTCCAAGTCTTTGACCACGTGGACATTTTCAAAGACACTAGCAGCGTCTTTTTTGAGCTTGCTGATATCTTTTGAGAGAAAACGGGCACTGATATGGTTGAGTAAGAGGCGTTTTGCACCTGCTTCTACTGCTACTTGTGCAGCTTGCATGTTAGTAGAGTGGCCATGGTTACGAGCAATTTTTTCATCACCCTTGCCATAAGTGGACTCATGGACAAGGACATCGGCATTGACAGCCAGACGCACACTGGCATCCGTTTTTCGAGTGTCTCCTAAAATAGTGATAATTTTACCTGGACGTGGGGCTGAGATATAGTCTGCTGCCTTGATTTCAGTCCCATCTTCTAAAACAACGTCCTGACCGTTTTTAATTTTTCCAAAAAGTGGGCCAAATGGGACACCAGCTGCCTTGAGTTTTTCAGCATCTAAAGTTCCTTCCAAGTCCTTTTGCATGACACGGTAACCAACACAGAAAATAGTATGGTCCAGTTCCTCTGCATACACAGTGAATTTATCGGTCTCAAGGATTTTTCCTAGAGAATCTTGGTCAAACTCATGAAAATGAATGCGGTAAGGCAGGCGAGAACCCGACACACGAAGGCTGGTTAAGACAAAGGACTTGATTCCTTGCGGTCCATAAATTTCCAAATCTGTCTGCTCTTCATTGGCTTGAAAGGCACGACTAGAAAGGAAACCTGGCAAGCCAAAGATGTGGTCTCCATGTAGGTGAGTAATAAAGATTTTGCTGACCTTACGTGGTCGAATTGTGGTTTCCAGAATGCGATTTTGCGTACCTTCTCCACAGTCAAAGAGCCAGACTTCGTTAATCTCATCCAAGAGTTTCAGGGCGAGACTTGAAACGTTGCGGGCTTTAGAGGGCTGACCTGCCCCCGTTCCTAAAAATTGAATATCCATTCGATACTTTCTAATTAATCAATATATAACATGGCTGTGCGGTTTTCCGATCGGAAATAGCGCTTGCCAGAAAAAGCAGTGGCTTCTTGCAATAAATCCTCTTGGCTGTAGCCTTTGAGACGCTTACGACCGTCAGCCAAGCTTTCCAAATCAGTCAAAGCTGTAAGACTTTCCACGCTAACAATTTCCTCGTCCTCGACAGCCTTCATGTAAATCTTGCCAGACTCCTCAAAGACCAGCTGATGGGGAAAAATTTGCGCAATTTCAAAGAGCAAGTCATCTGAAATCTTCTCTTCATTCTCAGAGAAAATTCGACCCAGACCCTCACTCTCATAACAAAAACCAAAGGACTTACCAGACAGGTTAAGGCGAATAAAAGGCTTATTTTCTAGGGTGAAACTAGGCTCAGTATTGTAAAGATTCAGTTCCTGACTTAGTTCTGCAAAATAATCCGTCGCTGCTTCAGGGCTCTTTTTCTGGTAGAGTTCTGCAAAGTAGGCATTGACTACACTCGGAGGAGGTGTGATCAGTGCCAACTGCTCCTGCTCTGTTTTACCAGCTAGAAGTTGATCCAGATAGACCTTATCCAGACTTGTATAACCTCCATACTTTAGAGCCAACGTTTTAATATCAGTCATAAAATTCCTCTAACCTCCATTTATTTTTCTCGGAAATGTAGCCTCTAATCACTTCGCCGTCTTCCTGATAATCACGTTCTTCCAGAATCGCAACACTTTCTAAATCATGAATCTTGTAGGACTTTGAAAAAGGCACGCGCAGGGTAAATCTCTCAAAAATCTCCTTGATTTTCTCTAAAAATAGTGCCTGCAAATTCTCACGACTATCCTCAGACTTGGCAGAAATGAGGGCATAAGGTGTTTGGGTAGGGGTAAAGTCCTCCACCAAATCCGCTTTATTATAAAGGGTCAGGCGAGGAATATCCTCCATGTCCAGGTCTTTCATGATGGACAGAACTGTTTTTTCATGCTCCTCATGGTAAGGATTGCTGGCATCGATAACATGAACCAGAAGGTCCACATGCTTGCTTTCTTCCAAGGTCGACTTGAAACTGGATACCAACTCTGTCGGCAAATCTTGGATAAAGCCCACGGTATCTGTCAAAGTTACTTGGAGATTTCCCCCCAGATGGATACTCTTAGTCGTCGCATCCAGAGTCGCAAAGAGCTCGTCAGCCTCATACTGGGTCTTACTGGTTAAGGTGTTCATGATAGTTGACTTCCCAGCATTGGTATAACCAATCAAACCAATCTTAAAGGTGCTGGACTCCAGACGTTTTTCTCTGACAGTCGCCCGATTTTTCTCAACCACCTTGAGCTGTCTTTCAATATCCGTAATTTGATTGCGAACACTACGACGGTTCAGCTCCAGCTGGCTTTCACCAGGTCCACGGGAACCAATTCCCCCTGCCTGACGGCTGAGCATAATTCCCTGACCAACCAAGCGAGGCAAGAGATATTTGAGCTGGGCTAGGTGGACTTGGAGTTTCCCTTCATGGCTTCGAGCCCGCATGGCAAAGATATCCAAAATCAACTGCATACGGTCAATGACCTTAACACCGAGAACTTCTTCTAGATTGACATTTTGCCTTGGGGTCAGACGGTTGTTGACGATGACAGTGGTGATTTCTTCTGCATCCACCATGAGGGCAATTTCTTCCAACTTACCAGAGCCAACGAAGGTCTTGGAATCATATTTTTCACGTTTTTGTCTGAAGCTATCTACAACGACTGCCCCAGCCGTTTTCGCTAAACTGGCCAATTCTTCCATGGAGAGGTCAAAATTGTTCATGCCCTGCAATTCCACACCAGTCAGCAGGACCCGTTCCTCTTTTTTCTCCGTTTCAATCATCTAAAAACTCCTCTATCTGGCTTAAAATGCGGTCTTGCACACCAGCTTCTCCAATCTGATAAAAGGTCACCTGCATGCGATTACGGAACCAGGTCAACTGACGCTTGGCAAAACGACGGGTAGCCTGTTTGAGACTCTCACTGGCTTCTTCCAAGGTCTGCTCTCCACGAAAATAAGGAAAGAGTTCCTTGTAACCAATCCCTTTAGCAGCCTGCACATCTGGATAATGGTCAAAGAGCCACTTGGCCTCATCCAAAAGCCCAGCCTCAAACATCAAATCCACGCGACGATTGATACGTTCATATAATTGACTGCGCTCATCATCCAAGCAGATAATCAGCGGTTCATACAAGGTCTCTTGATTTTCCAAATCCTGACCAAAATGGGCAATTTCCAAGGCACGCATTGCACGACGACGATTAAACTGGGGAATTTCAAGGCCTGCTTGCGCCACAAGATGAGCTAATTCCTCATCTGTATAGGGCTCCAAACTAGCCCGATAGGCCAAAATTTCCTCATGGGGAGTCTCCCCACCTAGGTGGTAGCCTTCAAGCAAGCTCTGGATATAAAGCCCAGTCCCACCGGCGATAATGGCTAGCTTGCCACGGCTGTGAATATCCTCAATAGCTATCTTAGCTTCTGAGACAAAATCAAAAGCCGAGTAAGACTCGGTTACCTCTCTAACATCAATTAAATGATGGGGAACAGTTGCCTGCTCTTCTGGACTAGCCTTAGCCGTCCCAATATCAAGTCCTCGATAGACTTGCTGGCTATCACCACTAACAACTTCGCCATTAAAACGCTTGGCCACTTCAATAGCAAGAGCTGTCTTTCCAACTGCAGTCGGTCCAACGATCACAATTATTTTTGTTTTCATCTTTTTTCCTTGAAAAATTCCCATTTTTTCGTTACTATTATTATAACACAAAAAAGTCAGTCAGAAAAATATGACCTCTTGAGGAGGCTGGCTGATTGAAAAGATAAAGGAGGAAGACTCATGGCTAAAGGATTCGCTAAAGGTCTTGTAACAGGTGTCGCAGGAACTGTCGCTGCAGTTGCAGGTGCAGTATACGCATTTAAAAAGAAAGTGATCGAACCAGAAGAGCAAAAAGCAGCTTTCATCGAAGAAAACCGTAAAAAAGCAGCTCGTCGTCGCGTATCACGTTAAAAAACAAAAGAAGTTGGGATTCATTGTCTCAACTTCTTTTTTCTATTCTTTTATATAGCTAGGTCAAACTTCAACTGTGGTTTGACAGGGTCATAATCCACCAACTCAAAGTCCTCTGCTTTGATATCAAAGAAATTGGTCCCATCTGGCACATTTAAAACCAAGCGAGGTTGGCAGTTTGACGGCTCACGACGGAGCAATTCCTGAGCTTGTTCAAATTGATTGTCATAGATATGAAGGTTGTTGATAAAGTAAAAGAATTTCCCAACCTTCCAACCAAAATGCTTGGCAATCATCATTTGAAGAGCCACATACTGCATAGCATTGATGTGGTGGGCCACTAGCATATCATTCGAACGCTGGGTCAAGGTCGCATCCAGGTAGATTTCTCCATCTACACGGCGGACATCAAACATGGTCTGAAAGGCGCATGGGAGCAGCCCATCTGTTTCTTCGAAAGCCTGGTAATCCCAAAGGGAGATAATGTTTCGACGGTTCCAAGGGTTAGCTTCCAACTGCTTGAGAAGCTTATTGATGATGTCGTGTTTCTTAACGACCGCCCCGTAACGCTCGCCAATAGTTCCCGTATCTCCCACTTCCCAGTCATTCCAGTAGTGAACATTGTACTTGTCATTAAGCACTTCTAGGCTATTGGACTGGTCTTGGTAGATCCAGAGCACTTCCTTGATGGCGGATTTGATGGCAATAGGACGCAAGGTTGTGATTGGGAATTCCCCCTTTGCCAAGTCATACTCGGCAAATGCACCCGTTACATACTTGGAGTTGGCAACTGTCCCATCCTTGTACTTAGGACGTGCCTGCTCAGAAAAGACACCGTCTTTGAGGATTCGTTCAATATTTTCTTTAAAAATCGTATCTGCTTTTGTCATTTACTCTCACCTCATTTATTGTCCTAACTAGTATAGCATAAAAAAGAAAGGAGGAAAATCACTCGCTTCTAGAAAGCAATTTTCTCCTTTTTTATTTTATTGCAATACAAGTGATGCTGCTCCAATAACCCCAGCGTCATTTCCTAGAGTTGCAAGAGCTAATTTTGTTGATGTGCGTACTTGTGGGAAGGTATTTTCATCGTAGACTTTTTGAACACCTTGTAGAAGGAATTCTCCCGCAGCTGACACACCACCACCGATAACGATTGTTGATGGGTTTAGGATTGAACCGATGTTAGCACAAGCGATTCCCAAGTAACGTGAGAAGTTACGGTAAACGATCAAGGCAAGGTCGTCTCCTTCTTTTGCAAGATCAAAGACAGTCTTAGCAGTTACTTCTTCTCCGTTATCAATCAAGCGTTTCAAGGCTGCATCGCCTTCGTATTCATCGGCATAGCGACGAGTCAAGTTGACAATTCCTGTTGCTGAAGCAACTGTTTCAAGGCAACCTTTCTTACCGCAAGTACATGCGATTGGTTGGTCAAAGTCAACAGTGATGTGGCCAAGCTCACCTGCTGCACCAGCAACACCATGAAGCAATTTGCCTTCAGCGACGATACCGCCACCAACACCTGTACCAAGTGTCATAAAGACAACGTCTGGTTGGTTATCACCAGCACCCATCCAGCGCTCACCGAGAGCGGCCACGTTGGCATCATTATCGATGAAGAATGGGATACCCAAGGCTTTTTCAATCTTTTCTTTAATTGGTTGAAGGGTTTTCCAGTTCAAGTTGTAGGCACCAATAACTGTTCCTTTTTCACGGTCAACCACACCTGGTGACCCCATTCCAATACCTTGGAAATCCGCTGCCACCAACCCAAGCAAGTCCAAACGGTGTTGAATAGACTCAATCATATCATCTACGATATGACTTCCCTCATCCAAAATGTTAGTCTTGATAGACCATTTTTCTTGGATTTCTCCTGCTGTTGTTAAGATTGCAAATTTGATAGAAGTTCCACCAAGGTCAATCCCAATAATCTTTTGACTCATCATATTCTCCTTTTTCATTATGAATTAATTGAAAATGCTTACAGCACTAGTATAACAAAATTCACTCATTTATGCAAAGGTTTGCGTGAATGAATTATAAGGAATTTTTCGCCTACCAGTATCTGTTAGTCATCTAAATGATTAATTGCATAGTTAGCTTCTTCCTCTGTAAAGCCATCTATAGAAGAGGTCAATTGGTTGATGAGACGAGACTTAGACATATTAAATAATTTTCTATAGTTTTTAGCATTAAATAAGGCATTATATTTATAATCGGCTTCTAAATGATCAACCGCATATTGAGCTGCATCATTTGAAAATTTATCAAAATCAGAAGTTAATTGTCTATACATACGTTTTTTTGACATGTGGAATAACGAATTATAACTTTTTGCCTTTCCTAAAGCAGCAGAATATTCACTATTGCTATCATTACTAGAAAAAGCTGTACTTGCTTGACCTTCCTTCCAAACTCCGTCAGCGCCAACATAATAACGTCCACCATCAACCCATTCATTGACAGCCATTTTACCATTCGATTTTAAATAGTAATTTCCTTGCCATGTACTATAAGCATAAGATCCATCTGATTTCAAGTAATACCAAGCTTGATAGGTAGCATCATAAACCCATTCACCTTTAGCCATTTTACCATCCGATTTCAAATAGTAGTTCCCTTGCCAAGCATTGCGAGCATAAGATCCATCTGATTTCAAGTAATACCAGGCTTGGTAAGAAGAGTCATAAACCCATTCACCTTTAGCCATTTTTCCGTTTGATTTAAGGTAGTAAGCTCCTTGCCATGTACTGTAAGCATAAGATCCATCTGATTTCAAGTAATACCAAGCTTGATAAGAATCATCATAAATCCATTCGCTCTGGGCCATTTTTCCGTCTGCTTTCAGGTAATAACTTCCTTGCCAAGTATTTTTCACTGGATTTCCATTTCCATCAAAGTAGTACCAAGCACCGTCCTGCTTAACCCAACCACTTGTTGTAGATGAAGTTGTGTTGGTTTGAGCCGCAGTTGCTTGTTTTGCTTTAAAGGCACCCTTAGGAGCATTTTTCAATTCGCAAGCCACACCATCATGATCGCGGTCTAACTTGGCAGAATAACCAGGGTCTCCCTCATGAAGATCCGAATAGCCATTAGCCCAAGCTTCCTTACAACTAGAAAAATGAATGTTTTCTTCTGCTAAAACTGGTTGTGAAAACAAGGCTAAAACTGGCAATGTTGCCAGACTCATTTTTAAAAATAGACGTTTGTTCATCTTTTTCTCCCATAATTATGATATCGATTTCATGTTTATTTTATCAGATTTATTTCTTCAATTCAAGGAAAAATCAATCCTAGTCCTTATAACTTTTCATTACAATTCTTATTTTTGAATAAATAACTCATACAAGCCTCTCACTGCATTACAGCCGTAAATAGCTTCTGCTTGGGCTAAATCTGTCAAGGTAAAGACTTTCTCTTCTACCTGTCCTCTTTCCAGCAAATGCTGACGGTAAATTCCTGGTAAGATTCCCAGTCGGATAGGCGGTGTGTAGAGTTTCCCAGCGATTTTCAGAACCAAATTTCCGATAGAGCTTTCAAGCAGTTCTCCTTTTACATTATGGTAAATGATTTCCTGTTTCCCTAGAGTCAAGTGTGGTCTATGAGTCGTTTTAAAATAGGTAAATGCTTGATTCAAATCTGCTTCTTGCAGACAAAGTTCGGCCTCGCAAAAACTTGGACTAAGGGATGTTAAGATTTGTCGACTGAGTTCTATCTCTCCAGACTTGCTAAGGCTAATTCGCAAGCGGTAATCTTGATTAGCATCACAAGCCTGACACTCCTCCTCTATCTTTCGTTTCAAGTTTTCTGAATCAAAAGGATAAGCAAAATATCGACTAGCTTTTCTCAGTCTTTCCAAATGTTGATCTTCAAACAGCAAGCTCTTCTGACTGATTTTTCCAGTTGTAATTATTTGGAAACGAGCTTGTTTACGATAGAGAACAGCTGCCTTTTGATGAACCTCTCGGTATTCAGATTCCCAAGTGCTATCCCATGTAATGCCTCCGCCAACTCCATAGATGGCTTTTTCTTTATGCAGTTGAATGGTCCGAATGGCAACATTAAAAATCCGTCGTCCATTTGGAAGCAAGAGACCAATCGTTCCACAGTAGACTCCGCGTGGTTGTGGCTCCAAGTTCTTGATGATCTCCATTGTCGCAATTTTCGGAGCTCCCGTTATGGATCCACAAGGAAAGAGAGAACGAAAAATGGCAACCAAGTCCACATCCTCTCGCAACTGACTCTTGATAGTCGAAGTCATCTGCCAAACAGTTGAATACTGCTCCACTTGACACAGACGCTCCACATGTTCACTGCCCACTTCAGAAATACGGTTCATATCGTTGCGCAAGAGGTCCACAATCATCATATTTTCAGAGCGATTTTTGGGGTCCTGTTCCAACCAACTGGCCTGCTCCAAGTCTTCTTGGTCAGTCATGCCACGCTGAGTCGTTCCCTTCATTGGTCGCGTCGTCAATTCACGGTCATTTTGCTCAAAAAAGAGTTCTGGACTCATGGAAATCACTGCCATCTCATCGTGTTCCACATAGGCATTATAGCCTGCCTCCTGCTCTACCACCATGCGATTGTAGATGGCAAACGGATTAGCACTTAAATCTTGCTTGAGTTGAACGGTATAGTTGACCTGATAGGTATCTCCCTGCCGCAAATGATGGTGAATCTGGGCAATAGCCTTTTCATAGTCTGCTGCAGACGTTACTTCCTGCCAATTTGAAGGCAAATCAACCTCATCATAAGTCAGAGGAATAGGGGAAGTTTCCACGCTATCATGAACGGTAAAGTAAAGCAAGTACTCGCCCAGTAGAGGAGCCTTGTGAACTGCTAATTTCTCCTCAAAAGCAGGTGCAGCCTCGTAGCTGACATAGCCCACCACATAGTAGCCCTGCTCTTGGTAGCTTTCCACTTGTGCCAATAAGGCTGTTACTTCTGTTAAATCTCTGGTTTTTAACTCTTTGATAGGCTGGGTAAAGGTGTATCTCTCCCTCAAAGCCCTAAAATCAATCACTGTTTTTCTATGCATACCTTAAGTATAGCACAAAATAAGAAAACCCTCATCCGCAAAGCAGATGAGAGATTTCAATTATTTAAAGATTGAAGTTTTAAAGCTATTTGTTTGTTGAAGAAGTTTCTTGAATAATTTCTCTTTAAGTGATACGGTATTATCAAATTTAACTGAGCCATTATTAAGAGTTGCTTTATCTTTATCAACGGCAGTAGCAAATGCATTCTTCAAGTCATCGTAACTACTGTATGTAGTGCCGTCAATTGTAACTGGATTAAATCCTGCTTTCGCTTTATCAACAACTTCTTTGAAGTATTCTTTCTTCCAATCTTCTAGAGTATTAAATTTACCATCAGAAACTTTCTTAATGATAAAGTCATCACCTAGAGTAGCATGACCAGCCTGTTTAGACTCATTTTTCAGCATGTTAGAAGCGTAGTTTAAGAAGCCTTTTTCATATCCAAAGTAACCCCACATACGGAATGTGTTATGTTTGAATGACATAGAGCCTGGAGCTCCTTCACTTGTATTACCACCATAGATACCAGCAGTGATAGGCACCGTTACATAGGCAGAGCCAAATCCAGTTGGGTCATAAGTACCATTACCAGGACCGTGTTTGGTCATGAAGTTCTTATCTACTAGGTCGTTAACAGAAGTTAAGTTATATTCTTTTTCTTCTGCATTCAAATCACGAACCTCATCGTATTGGTTCTTCGTATTAGCGTTACGTAATTTCTTAGCAACTTTCTTGAACCAAGCATTGTTTAGTTCTTTGCTACCTTTATCAAGAACGGCTTCTCCTTCAAGATAATCAAGAAGCATTAGAGTATCGTTGAAACCTTTCATGTAATGATCGATTTCAGCGCGAGATATAAGGTCATTTGGATTTGTGTTATACCATTGATTTCCGTCATTTGGACGTTCGTAGGCCATGTTTAATCCAAGTGCTTTGAAGTCACCGTTTGGACTTGTTTCAGCAGGAGATTGCAACATACCTTGTGCAAATGCTTCTAGGTCAGTACCTTCACGGTGTCTTGAACCACCTAAGTAAACCATACGGTCATTTACGTGAGTCGTTTCGTGAGTGAAGGCTGAGATACCAAAGTCACTAATCATATCAGTAACCATGAAGAAGACTGAATCATCCTTATAAGGGTTACCGTAAATACGAGCTACAGCTCCCATACGCCAGTCAGTTGCATGATAACGACCTGTTGGTCCGTATAATTCACGGATAGGCGCTACATCCTTACCACTATTCGTATGTCCGTATTTATCTGTGCTGATTCCTTTATAGTTTTGATTATCTAACACAGGAGTTGGTACCATGTTATTGCTCTTAAGCAGCTGGTTGCGAACTTTATCCAATGATAGACGAGACCAGAAATCTAGGTAATTTTGTTGACCTTTAGCAACTTTATTGATTTCAGCTTTGAACGCTTCACGTTCGGCTTCAGTATTCTTACCGTATTTTTCAAATGAACTGTAAGCCATAGTGTTATATGTTGAGATTAAGAACATGTGGGCATCTTTTAAGTTTAATAGAGGAAGAATCATCTTACCGTGAACATCATTATTTAATCCTTCGTATGCTCTGTGTTTCTTATCAGCAAATTCAGGAGTTGTTGTTTTTGGTTCGACAATATATACATTATCTTTAGTAGCTTTTATGAACCAATCGTTTAAGTCTGTATCACTTGTGAATAGACGCATATTATAGTCTAAGAAACTGTTTAACTCGCCTATACCGATAACTCCACCGATCGTTTCGCGATAAGCTTCTAAAGTTCTATCACCTTTAATGTTACTTTCTTTAGAACCAACTTTAATCAAGAAGTCTAACACATTAACATTCTTACCATAGAAGTCAGGTTTGAATAGCATTAATTCTTTAATATTAAAGTCATCGAATTTAACTCCGTAGTAACGGTTGAGGTAAGACAAACCAAGAAGAACTGCGGCCTTATTGTCATCGATTTTCTTAATCAAGGCACGTTTTGCAGCTTCATCAGTGTTAAGCTGGTGATCTTCATTTTCTACTAACTTCGTAACGAATTGAGTAAGATTATCTTTCACATACTTGAAACTTTCTTCTAGGTACAAGTCCTTAATTGCATTAACTTTGTTGCCACCAGTTCTACCCAAGTGTTGGTAAATCGGGTCAGATTGCAATTCAACAGGGCTTAATTTGCTTTCAATAGCACTGATTAAGTCAGCACGATCTTTAACCACCATATTTGGTGTATAAACGACTTCACCAAGCTCAGCAACACTATACTCTTTTACTTGCTTAACTTGAGAGCCCTTAGGAGAAATCGTAAAGATATCTTTTGTCTTATCTGCGTAGTGAACCATAATATGGTCGGCATCTGTAAGATCTGTGACAAAGTCATTTCCTTTCATTGCAGTTACAGACAATACTTCTTTGGTCATTAATGGACTATCAGTAGCTAATTTATTTCCTTGATTTACAATCCATTCTTTGTTGTAGAATGGTTGAAGTTTTTCAATGTTACGATATGCAAGCTCACGAGATGCATCGTAATCTTGAGTATCTTTGTAAGTGTCAGATTTTGGTTTAACATTATTTAATGTATCTGAAACAAGAGGATTGATAACATAATCATTAGCTGTAATTCCTAATGTCGCAATTTTCTGGTCAGCTTCATCTTGAGACACTTCTTTAATTCGGTTAGAAACAGAGAATTTAAATGAACGTTTACCTGTACTTACATCTTTCACGATAAAGTTACGTTCTAAAGCGTTATTTGAGAAGTATCCACCATCTTCGTCAATATCTTTAGATCCATAGAACACTTCACCATTTTCAACTTTCATCATAGACACAGAGTCTGCAACTTTACCCCATGCCCAGTTCTTACTAAGGAAACCACCTACTTCAACAGGTGTATTTACCTTAATAGTTCCTTTCGTAACAGCGTTACGAACAGAACCATATTTACCAATTCCGTTAGGATCAGAACCGTTATCTGATCTAGCGACAAATCCACCGATACGAGCTTTATTAGCAACTATATCAGCTTCTACATATCCTTTATCAACATTACCTTTCCAGATTTCACCAACCATACCAGCGAAATCCCACCCTCTATCGCCTACACCAGTAAGTTTACCGATATAAGCAACATTAGTAAGCTGTCCGCCGTTATCTAATTTGTTAACAAGTCCAGCAATTCCATCTCTACCAGTGATGCTACCAGTTACTTTAATATTCTCAACAGTAGCATTCTTAACAGTTCTAGCAAGAGCAGAAATGTTATCAATCCAAGGCATATTAATATCGACATTAGCTAAGTTAACATCTTTAACCGAACCACCTTCAATACCACCAAATAATTGACGTGTCATATTGTGGATTGAATAACGTTGTCCCTCAACACTTGATAACTTACCTTTAAATGTACCAGGAACATACTCTTTATTTGGAGTTGGTACATTAGCTGCATTTAGATCTGCACCAAGTTTGAACTCACCGCTAGGGTTAGCTTTCATATCTTTTACAAGCTCGTTGAAGTTGTAGTAAACATTGCCTTCTTTTGATTTTTGTTTTTCAAAGTAATGAACATACTCTTCGCTAAGTGTGTTATCTGCATTACGTTGAACTAAGTCTGGTGCTTTGGCAGTGACTTTATATAAAGTTTTTCCGTCTTTTTCTACTTCTTCAATCTTGTCAACAGCAAGTCGTGTAACCTTGTTGTCGTGAGTTGTAACTCGTAGGTAAAGTGGGGCAACATCAGCTGGTTTTTCTGTAAGCAAACTAGTATCTGTTTCATTACCGTCAGCGTCCACACTCATCAAGCTTGTTTCTTTGATATTTTTGATTTCAACTTTTTTGAGGTCAATTCTTAGAGGTTCTTCATTCAGAACTACTTCCTCATCGCCTTCACCACGGTCATAAACCATCTTAGTTTCAATCTTATAATCTTTGTAGTATTGCAAATCTGTCAGGCTAGCTGTTAAGTTGTCAGGTGAAACATTCAATGTTTTCACAATCTCATCACCTTTTTTCAGAGTTAAGGTGATAGATTTAATGGCTGCCTTGCTTGGATTTTCTAGACTGTATTTAACATCTGAAATACGTTTCAAATCCTTAGGTTCAACTGCAGTGATGGTCAATACTGGTTTTTCAAAGGTCTTGGTACCACGTTTCAAAATTCGGTCTTGAGGGGCCTCAATTACTTCTTCCGTTACTTTTGGTGCATCCTCAGTCTTAACTCCTTTGATAGTATTAAAGGTCTTAGTGATTTTTTTCTGACCTTCTTTACCTTCTTGAGCTACAACTTCTAAGCCTTTTTTCAGTTGAGCATCTTCTTCAATCTTTTCTTCGAATGGAATCTTTTCAATGCTTTCCTCTACAAGAGTTCCTTCAATTGGTTTTGTACCACGGCTTACCTGTTGATTTACAGGCTCCTTAGTCACTTCCGTACTAGTTGAAAGAACTTGGTCAGTTTTGACACCTTCTACCGTTTTATAGATTGTTTTTGTAACTTGACTTCCTTTTTCACCATTTCGTAGGACAGTTTCTTCGTCCGTATACTTAGTTGGATCCTCAGTCGTTTCAGTTTTGTAATCAATTTCTGTAGTTGATTCTTCAACAAGGGTTCCCTCAGTCACCTTATACTCAGGTAATTGATCTTGAACAAGTGCTTGACCTTCCTTGCCTGCCTCTTGGGTTCCTTTAGACTCTACTATAGCTTCTGGTAGTTCCGGTTGCGTTAGGGCTTGACCTTCCTTACCTGCCTCTTGAGTTCCTTTAGACTCTACCATAGCTTCTGGCAATTCTGGCTGTGTTAGGGCTTGACCTTCTTTGCCTGCCTCTTGGGTTCCTTTAGCTACTTGGTGGCTTGGTTCAGTTTGTGGTACTGGAGTTGGGGCAGGTTGCACCTCTTTCTTCGTTCCGACTGCAATGACTTGCGACACAGGATTTTGAACCACTTGGTCTTCAATGACTTCTCTAACTTCTTGACCATTGACCATCGATACTTTAGTTACAAGACGACGCTGACCCTTTACTCCGGCTGTGACGATACGAGTCTTTCCTTCTGCTAGATTCGTATCTGGGTTTGTGACCGTTTCAAAAGGAATCTCCACCAAGTTCTCTTCTTGTCTTGTCTGAGGCTTCTCAGAAACTGGTTTTTCTTCAACAGCAGGAGCAACTGGATTTTGTACTAGAGGTTTCTCGACAACAGTTTCAGGAGTGACAGCAGGTCTTTCTTGAACGACTTCTGTTTTCTCGATTTCATTTGCATTTTGCTTTTCTACTGGTAACTGAGACTTCTCAGCTGAAGCTGGTCTTGATGGATGGAGTTCTGCTTCCTTGAAGTATCCGATGTACTCATAGCCATCAATATGAATAATCCCTTCAGCTAAACCTTCATGTGTAGTGGCCGAAATAGTTTGGTTATAAGAAAGCAATTCTTTATTTTCAAATGCAAATGTCCCGTAAGGCACAAAGGTGCTAGCTCCTAAAGAACCAATCAGAAGAACACCTAGAACCTCTTTGCGACCTTTTTTGGACACCAAAAAGACTGCTAATGAGGCCGTTGCCAAACCAAGACCTGCCAAGGCTAGTTCCTTACTTCCTGTGTATGGAAGTTGTTGACTGTTAGTTGCCTTCTTACGATAAACTACATATAGAATATCATCATCTTGAAATTCTGTAGGAACCTCATGATGAATCAGGGCTTTTTCAGACTCGGTCAATTCCTGCTCCGCCAAATAACGGTAATGAACACTATGAGCACTGCCAACTTCATTGGCTTGAACCTTATCTACTGAAAGGGCACTGGCTCCAAAAAGGAAGGCTCCGATGGCTACAGGACCTACCCCAACAGTTAGCTTACGAATTGAATATTTTGTGATTTTTTCTAGTTGTTGTTTTGTTTTTCTCATTCTCACGACTTTCTAATAGAATCTTGTGGATAGTGCGCACGCGCACCTCCAATTAATTTTGGACGACTAGCCAGCGCCGTTACGTGGGCATGACCAATTTCTCTCAAAAGAGGGCGAATCGGAACCTGAACATGCTTAACATGCATGCCAATTGCAGTGTCTCCGATATCCAATCCAGCATGGGCCTTGATAAATTCAACCTCAACTGGATCCTTCATAAACTTGAAGGCTGCCAACTGACCTGAACCTCCTGCATGAAGGGTAGGAAGGACACTGACGATTTCTAGACCAAACTGCTCTGCCACCTGACGTTCAACGACGAGGGCCCGATTGACATGTTCACAACCTTGAACAGCTAGATGAATTCCTTTTTCCTCTAAGATATCTAGGATGGTCTTCACAATGATTTCTCCAATTTCTTGGCTGGATTCCTTGCCAATCTGACCACCTATCACTTCACTAGAAGAAAGGCCCAAAACAAAGATGGATCCTTGCTTCAAATTGGCCTTTTCCAATACATCTTCTACAATCTGGCTTGTTTCTCTTTGAATGTCTTTTTCCTTCATACTTGATACCTCTTTTGTCACTATCTATCATATCGTTTTTTCTACGTTTTAGCAAGATAGACAACCTGAAAATCTTACTCCAACCTGCATAAAACTCCCAGAATTGACTGGGAGTTAGCTAGTTTCTATTCTATTTATGTATATTTCAACTGTCGTCCCTTTTGAGGGAATAGAATCGATCTTCATTTGGTAATCTTCTCCAAAATGAAGTTTGAGCCGTTGGTCAACATTTTGCAGACCAACTCCCCCACGTTTAAGTTGACTTTGACTACTATCGCCAGCATCTTGGAAGCCAACTCCATCATCTTCAATACGGATGACCAAGCCCGAATCCTGTTTCTGGACAGAAACTCTAATATGTCCTTGACCTTCCTTTTCCTTAATGCCATTGTAAAGAGCATTTTCTACCAAGGGTTGTAACACCAACTTGGGCAAGACTAAATTATCAAAGGCAGGATTTTCATCAATCTCATATTCCAGCTTATCTCCATAGCGTTGTTTCTGGATAAAGAGATACTGGCGGACATGATTGATTTCGTCAGACAGGCAAATCAAATCCTTCCCCTGATTGAGAGCTAAGCGGAAATAGGTCGCCAAAGACTTGGTCACCTGAACCACTCGCTGACTGTCCTGAAATTCAGCCATCCAGATAATAGTGTCCAAGGTGTTATAGAGGAAATGCGGATTAATCTGGCTTGATAGGGCTTGAAGTTGGTACTGACGGGTCGTTTCTTCCTGCCTGCGAATATCTGCCATCAGCTGATCAATCTGATCCAGCATGGCATTGAACTGACGAGTCACTTCTCTCAGTTCATAAGCACCAGCTTCCTTGGCACGAAGATTCTGATTACCAGAAGCAATTTCCAACATGGTTTCTCTCAAATCCTTCAAAGGAGCAATCCAGCGTTTAAGACTGAACCACACCAAGCAGAGACAGGCAAGAAGAGAGGTGAAACTGGCTCCAAGCAAGGTCCACATGAGTTGACTCCGAACTTGGTCTAACTTCTCCAGCGAAGACACGCCTATAACCGTCCAATCTGTTCCAGCAATCTTTTCTTGACTGACATAGGATCGGTGGTCTGGAGTATAGCCCTGCCCTGTCTCAATATAGGGTTTCATGGCCTCCATTTCGCTAGACGAACTATAAACTGTGTGTTGAGGATGATAAACAAATTCATGGTTTTCATTGATGATAAAGGCAAAGCCCTGCTGACCCAACTGAAGTTGATTTAGATAGGCTTCCAGAGTTTCATAAGAAATATCCAAACGAATCACACCCAGATTAACTCCCTTTGCATCAACAAGTTCTTGAGTGACAGAAATGACCCACTGACTATCTGATTTACGAGCTGGAGTCAAAACTGGCTTAGCCCCCTGATGAATGGCCTTTTGGTACCAGTCCTCAGCCATCATATCAGAGGAAGTTTTCATTTGCACACTATCATCTGTAGAAATGACCTGACCTGATTTGGTGACCAGCACAACAACTTTCAAGTCTTGGTCTGCCTTTAAGATGGTCAAAAATAGATCTCGAATTCCCTTTACTCTGTCTTGACTAGGATTCTCAGCATAGGCTAGGACATCCGTCTGCTGGGTCAAACTGGTCGAGGTGGTTTCTAGTTTTTTGATATAAGACTGGATAAAGTGGCTAGTCTGACTGATAGTCGTTTGGCTATTGCCTTCAATGCTAGCCTCAATGGCCGAGGAACTAGATTGATAGTAGAAAGTCCCAACCAGAGCTAGGAGAATGAGAAAGACCAGAAAGATGGAAATAACCATTCTGACTAGAAGAGAAGAACGTTTCATCGACCTTCCCCCTTCTTAAACTGACGAGGGGTCACACCTGCAATCTGTTTAAAGCGTTGGGTAAAATAGTTCATATCTTCAAAACCAACCTTCTCTGCGATCTCATAAATCTTCAGATCTGTAGTTAAAAGCAAGAGTTTGGCTTGTTTGACACGTTCTCTCACCAGGTAATCCTGAAAAGGCAGGCCCAACTCTTTCTTAATCAAGGAGCTTAGATAAGTCGGACTAAAACCCAAGTCACTGGCCAAAGCCTTTAAACTAAACCGGCTATCAGCCAGATGGGACTGGATTTTCTGAGCCATATTTCCCTCAAACTTATCAGTCAATAAATCCTGTAACTGCTCTTCCTTTTCTTCCTTGTCTAGTTTTTGCTTGATTTTCCCCAACATTTCCTCAATATCCTGACGAGAAAAGGGCTTGAGCAGGTAGTCATCCACACCTAGTTTGACAGCAGATAAGGCATAATCAAAATCATCGTAACCTGTCAAAAAAACTAGATGCACCTGAGGATAGGTTTCTCGGACCAGACTGGCCAACTGGATGCCATTTAGCTGAGGCATATTGATATCGGTTAAAATGATATCCGGCACCTGCTTTTGTATCAATTCCCAAGCCTGTCTTCCATTTTCAGCCTGACCGATGATTTCCATATCGTAGGCTGCGACATTGACCAGCTTGGTCAAGCCTTGTCTTACCAGATATTCATCTTCTACGATTAAGATTGTGTAGGTCATGCTTCTCTCCTTTGTCACTTACTAGTATCAGTATAGCAAAATTCTCCTCTAACTGCTTAGGAAAGCCCTCTTAATCGACATAATCTAGTAAATAAGCGTAGCCTTTTTCTTCCATTTGGTTTTTAGGAATAAAGCGGATAGAGAGACTATTAATACAGTAGCGCAAGCCACCCTTATCCTGAGGTCCATCTGTAAAGACATGGCCAAGGTGAGAATCTCCAACTCGGCTCCGCACTTCCATGCGTGTCATATTGTAGGACTTATCTTCCTTGTAGGTGGCGACATCTGGACTGATGGGTTGGGTAAAACTAGGCCAACCACAACCAGACTCAAACTTGTCCTTTGATGAAAAGAGAGGTTCGCCAGTTGCCACATCCACATAGATACCAGATTCAAATTTATCCCAGTAGCGGTTTGAGAAAGCCCGTTCTGTTTGATTTTTCTGGGTAACTGCATACTCCTCAGGTGACAAGGTCTTTTTCAATTCCTCATCACTTGGTTTGGGATATTTGCTGGCATCAATGACGGGATAGGCTGCCTGATTGACATTGATATGGCAGTAGCCATTTGGATTTTTCTTGAGATAGTCTTGGTGGTAATCCTCAGCCACCACAAAATTCTTCAAGGTTTCCTTTTCAACTGCTAAAGGTTGATCGTATTTCTTAGCCACCTCATCAAAGACTTGGTTAATCACCTCTAAATCCTTGTCATCTGTGTAATAAACACCAGTACGGTACTGGGTTCCCACATCATTTCCTTGTTTATTTTTGCTGGTTGGATTGATAATGCGGAAATAATGAAGCAGGATTTCCTTGAGGGAAATTTGATTGGCATCATAAGTAACATGGACAGTCTCCGCATGACCTGTTTGGTTAATCAACTCGTACTTGGTTGTTTCCCCTCTACCATTTGCATAGCCTGAAACGGCATCCGTCACTCCGGGAACTCGAGAAAAATACTCCTCAACTCCCCAGAAACATCCCCCAGCTAGGTAAATTTCGTGCAAGTCTGCATCTTTACTCACTTCTGTTTTTTTCACTGTTTTTCCTCCTTGGCTAACTGATGCTTTCTCAATTTGCGAGCTATCTGTCTGCCCTGCATTTCGCATCAATAGAAAATAGAAACCGCTTATGGCTAGGAAAAAGATTCCTGCCAAGACAAACAATTTTACTTTATCATTCATGACCTTTCTCTACCCCATTTCTTTCAATTCTTTTAAAATCATATCCTTATCCATAAAACCAGGTTGCGTTTTGACCAGCTTACCTTCCTTGTCTATAAAGGCTTGAGTTGGATAAGAACGAACACCATAACTTTCCAAAAGTTTGCCTGACGGGTCAATTAGAACTGGGAAATTTTTATAATCCAAGCCCTTGTACCAGTTCTTAAAGTCTGCTTCTACTTGTTCCCCCTTATGTCCAGGAGACACCACTGTCAAAACTACATAGTCATCACCAGCATCCTTAGCAATTTCATCCGTATCTGGAAGACTGGCTAGACAGATGGAACACCAAGAAGCCCAGAATTTGAGATAGACTTTCTTGCCCTTATAATCAGATAAACGGTAGGTCTTGCCATCTACTCCCGTTAGTTCAAAATCAGCAACTGCCTGACCTTTAGTGGCAGTTTGCGAACTGACTTGTTCTGTTTTGGTTTGCTCCTTCATAGTAGCTTCGTCTGACATATTTTTAGCCGAACAGGCTGCCAAGCAACAGATTGAGCCTACTCCAAGGAGACATGTTTGCCATTTTTTCATTTCTCTTTCCTCTCTATTCAAATAATGTAGTCAAAATGGAAGCATTTCCCAAAAGCACCAAGATTCCCATCATGATAATGAGGAAACCACCCACTTTTTTGAGGGTTCCTAGATAGGGATGAAGTTTTCGGAAATGTTTCAAAACATAGCTGGAGGCAAGAGCTAGAACTAAAAATGGTAGTGCCAAACCCAGCGTGTAAATCAACATGAGACCAGCTCCCTGCCAAGCACCTGAACCACCTGAAGCCGCCAGGGCTAAAACAGAGCCCAGAACCGGTCCCACACATGGCGTCCAAGCAAAACTAAAGGTCAAGCCCAGTAAAAATGCCTGACTATAGCCCTTACCCTTTTGCACCTGTCTCTTTAATTGTAGCCTTCTTTCCTTGTAAAGTCCTTTCAAATGTAAGACTTCCATCTGGTGCAAGCCCAAGAGAATGATAACCGCACCCGTCACATACTGAAACCAAGAAGCATACAGCAAATTGCCTAAAAAACCAGCACCATATCCCAGTAAGATAAAGATAAAAGAAATACCCGCTATAAAGGCCAGAGTTCGCAATAAACTAACAACTGAGATTGAATATTTTCCACTAGAAGCCTGAGCACCATCTTTGTCATCCAACAAGACCCCTGCATAAACCGGTAACAAGGGTAAAATACAAGGAGAAAAGAAGGAAAGAATTCCAGCAAGAAAAACACTGATAAAAAAGATAATCGTATCCATTGCCTTCCTCCATTCTTTGATTTGATAGGACTATTATAGCCCCAAAACTCCAGAAAAAACAGGGACAATGATAGGGAAAAATAGGAATTTAATCAGGTTATGTAAAAAATGTTGCAAAAAAAGCCAGACAAAGTCTGACTTCGATGAAAACAGAAAAGAAAATTCACTAGTCTTCCCTACTTATCTGATAATAAATAAGGTCCGCAAGATAGCCTTTTCTCTCTACACCATTGGTAATAGTCTTGAGATAGGACATTCCAGCCTTCTCCATGACACGACCTGAAGCTGGATTGAGACTGGCATAACGTGCCTTGACTTTTTGAAAGTCTACTTGAGTAAAACAGAAGTCCAAAACAGCTTTCAAGGCCTCTGTCATCATACCATGACCCCAGTATTTCTTGCCTAGCACATAGCCAATTTCACAAGAAGAATCGTTCTCATCTATTGCAACGATGCTGATATCTCCTATAACTTTCTCCGGATTTTCTTTGAGGCAAATGGCCCATTTGTAATAGTTGGGATTAGTATAGGAAGCAACCCAGTTACGAATCGAATTTCGAGTCTCCTCGACATCAGAATGGGGATCCCAAGTGACGTAGGTTAGATTCTCAGCGGATGAAGCCCAATTCTGAAACATGGCTTCTGCATCACTTTCCACAAATCTTCGCAAGATTAAACGATCTGTCTGTAATATTTGTGTACCGATTGCTTTCATGACGCTACCTCGCTTTCTGATAGATGATTCTCTGCCCAATCTCCATTGAAACTTGTTTTGCTTTTGAATTTCAAGGTAATAAGCTAAAAAGGTCCCCCGGACCTTTTTACTCCCAAAAGTCATCAAAGACGGTGATGGGTAGGTGGCGTTTGTGTTGACCTTTGTGCCACCAGTTTTCGATTGTTGCTTGGGCTTCTGGGCTGATTGTTTTGCCTTCTAGGTAGTCGTCAATCTCTTCATAGGTGACTCCGAGGGCTACTTCGTCAGCTAGGCCTGGTTTGTCTTCTTCTAGGTCTGCTGTTGGGATTTTTTCATAAAGGGCTGGGTCTGCACCAAGTTCCTTCAATAGTTGTTTCCCTTGGCGTTTATTGAGGCGGTAAAGAGGGAGAATGTCCGCACCACCGTCACCAAACTTGGTAAAGAAACCTGTGATATTTTCCGCAGCGTGGTCTGTTCCAATGACCGCTCCGCTATGGGAACCAGCAAGGGCATACTGAGCAATCATACGGCAACGTGCTTTGATATTCCCCTTGTTGAAGTCTGAGACAGAACTACCTGTCGCTTCAACTGCAGCTGTCATGGCATCAGCTGATTCCTTGATATTCACAACCAAGCTGACATCTGGCTGGATGAATGCTAGGGCTTTTTGAGCATCTGCTTCATCAGCTTGCACTCCATATGGCAGGCGGACAGCGATAAATTTGTAGCTGTCGTCTCCCGTTTCTGCTCGCAGTTCTTCCATAGCTAATTGGGCTAATCGACCTGCTAAGGTTGAGTCTTGTCCCCCAGAAATCCCTAGTACAAAGGTCTTTAGGAAGGGATGTTTTTTCAGGTATCTCTTTAAGAAATCAATGGAACGACGGATTTCTTCTTGGGTATCAATCACTGGTTTTACGCCCAATTCTTGGATAATCGTTTCTTGCAAACTCATTCTTCTTCTCCTTCACCAAGGGCTTCCTTGCGCATTTTGTCAATCAAGTCCATCTTGTCTTGCCATACATCACGCGCCAAATCCACTGGATAGTGCTGCGGATTGAGCACGCGCTTGTACTCATCCCAAAGCTTGTCAAATTCCTTACGAGCATAATCCTGAATCTCAGTCAAGCTAGGCAAATTGTAAATCAATTTCCCATCTTTAAAAATATCCACCAAGAGAGGCACAGCGTCAAAATTACGAACGGTCTTCTTAATGTAGGTATAAGTCGGATGGAACATCTTGATTTCTGTCATGCTGGCAACATCTACGCCATCATAAGTGATATAATCTCCTTCTGATTTGCCTTTTTCACGACTGGTAATGCGCCACACCTGCTTCTTACCTGGCGTAGATACTTTTTCCGCATTATTAGACAGCTTGATGGTATTGCGCATGTTACCATTTTCATCTTCGATTGCAACAATCTTGTAAACTGCACCAAGAGCTGGCTGGTCATAGGCCGTAATCAGCTTGGTACCCACGCCCCAGACATCAATCTTGGCCTTTTGCATCTTGAGGTTGAGGATAGTATTTTCATCTAGATCATTAGAAGCATAAATCTTAGCCTCTGTAAATCCAGCCTCGTCCAGCTGCTGACGGACTTTCTTGGAAATGTAGGCGATATCCCCAGAGTCAATCCGCACACCCATAAAGTTAATCTGGTCACCCAGCTCACGCGCCACCTGAATGGCAGCTGGTACCCCAATGCGAAGGGTGTCATAGGTATCCACAAGAAAGACGCAATTTTTGTGGGTCGCAGCATAAGCCTTGAAAGCTTCATAGTCGTTACCATAAACCTGCACCAAGGCATGGGCGTGAGTCCCCAAGACAGGAATGTCAAAGAGTTTACCAGCACGCACATTGCTAGTTCCATTGGCACCACCAATCACCGCTGCGCGTGTTCCCCAGATGGCCGCATCCATTTCTTGAGCCCGACGTGTCCCAAACTCCATCAAGGGTTCATCTTCAATAACCGAGCGAATACGAGCTGCCTTCGTCGCCACCAAGGTCTGGTAGTTGACGATGTTCAAAAGAGCCGTTTCGACCAATTGACATTGGGCTAGAGGGCCTTCCACCTGCACAATCGGTTCATTAGCAAAAACCAAGTCCCCTTCTTGGGCAGAACGAACGGTCAGCTCCAACTTGAAATTGCGGAGGTAGTCCAAGAATGCCCCATGATAGCCTAGCGACTCCAAATAGGCAATATCACTATCTGAAAAACGCAACTCTTCAAGATAGTTCACAATTCTTTCCAAACCTGCAAAAACTGCATAGCCGTTCTTAAAAGGCTGTTGGCGGAAATACACCTCAAAGACCGCCTTTTTATTGTGAATCCCTTGGTCAAAGTAAACCTGCATCATGTTAATCTGGTACAAGTCCGTGTGCAATGTCAAACTATCATCTGGATACATACTTTTCCTACTTCCTTAGCTAGAAACCCATGAAAATTTTCAAGAACTTTCATTTATTCCAATAAATTAGTACTATTATATCACATTTTAGCTGGATTGAGAAAAGAGTAACAAGCTATTCACCACTCTCTAGTTCATCCATATCTTGTTCAAACTTTTTCTGAGCCCATTCGCCATAGCTCTTCAGACCAAGATTGCCAATAAAGACCCAAGGAAGGTAAATGACATAAGTAATTGCCCAAGCAGATAGGTATTTAACGTTCAAAGGATTGTGCTGATAAATTTCTATGTTGAATTGATAATTCTGTAACATCAAAAGAGCCGTAATAGCCAAGGTTAAGAAAAAACAACCCAAAATCGTAAAATGAAAACGACTATAGTAGGTTACTCCCAGATAACGAGCACGATTGAAAAAGAAGAAAATTCCTACTATCAGAGTATAGACTAGAAAATTCGGATTAAAAAGAGATGGAGCTAATACAGCCACCAAATAGCTTAGAAGCACAAGCCCAATAAAGAGTGAAAAAGACTCTGCCCCAGCTTTATTGATTAGTTGTTCTTCTCTTTCGTCTAATAATTGATAATAAAAAAATCTATTTTTCATCTTCTTCCTCCCAAACTTGCTGATTTCTGCGATTCAAGTATAGGATAACTCTATCCATAGAATAACTCCCAACGAGATAGATGATAACTGCTAGAACCACTTTTAGGGAGTACTTCCAAGTCAATAGACTGACCAGTTCCTCGCGATTGCCTATGATATCAATCAATAAAATCACTATAGAAAATCCCAAAGCAGATAAAATTCTTTCTTTTCCAGTATTCTCAACAATATCTCGAATATCAATTCCTACATACATGCGGCGAATAATGGCATACAAACCTACTCCAATCAATAAAAGTAATTCTGGTGAATAGGATAGAAGCGTTAAATTAAAAATATAAACTTTGGCAAAAATTTCCAGTGCCAAAAATAGGCACATTCCCAAAAGAATTTCTCCTGAAATCTTTCCATCCAATTTTTCTGTACGTTCATCTTTGATCACAAGTTTTTTTCTATTTTTCATCTTCTTCCTCCCAAAATAGTTGGTCTAATGTTTTTCCTAAGCATCTGCAAATGGACTGGCAGAGGGAGAGACTAGGATTGTATTTCCCAGCTTCAATCAAGCCTATAGTCTGCCTAGTAACGCCCACAGCTTCTGCCAAATCCCCTTGTGTTAAATCACGCTCCACCCGAGCTAATTTTAATTTTAAATTTTTAGTCACTAGCGTCCTCCTTCAACATTTTAAAAATTTGCGCTTCTTTTAAAAATATTATACCATATATCTAACTTAATGCAATATATAAATGTCATTTTGTAATATTTTATTAACAAAAAAACTCTCTTTCATCTTACATGATAAAGAGTATTCGTTCTTATTTGATACTTAGCTAAGCTCCTCTTCAAAGGATAGAAGTCTAGGTCACAAATCCTTTTGGTAATAGTATCTTTGTCCTGTGTAGGGATAGTCTTGCAAGGTAAAAACTTCCTTGTAGCCATGACTTAGATAAAAATCTGGGGCTTGAAACTGGTAGGTATTGACAAAAGCAAAACGACAATTTCGATTCTTAGCTTCATTTTCTTCTTGTTGCAGTAGTTTCGAACCAATTCCTTGCCCTCTCAGTTCCTCTTTTACAAATAAATACTCGATTTCTAGCCAATTTCCGAAAGTCTCGGCTATCAAACCTGCCAGAAGATTGCCCTTTTCATCTTCGACATAAAGATTAAGTGGCTCACTTTCAGCCTCTTCTCTTTTTGAACGGTTATAAGCACGAATCAGATTCCCTATTTCTTGTGATTTATGAGATTCCTTATTATCCAATCTAAAGTACATCTAAACCTCCTTAAACACTGTTACAGCTTGATTATAGTCCTATTTCAATAGACTGTCAAACTAACAAAAACTCACCAACCTGAGTTGATGAGTTTCAAATCTATTTTCTAAATTTCCACTGGCTGTAAATCCCGAAACCGATAATCCAGATAGCTGATCCGATTGCTCCTACAAATGTAGACTCTTGTAAAAAGAGGGTTACAAAGACAAAGGCAAAGAAGAGCATGGTTAAAGGATTTAGGAAACGATAATAGGGCATGAGATAGCCATCCGCCATAAAGTCTGGTGACTTACGATACTTAAGGTGCGCCAGCATAATCAAGATATAAATGGCGATATAGACACCTGATGATGATGCCGTAATCAAGGCAAAGGCATCGGAAACTCCTGGCAAGACGTTGATAAAGGCTGCTAGGGCAATCAAGATTGCTGAAGCGATGATGGCATTTTGTGGTACGTTGTGACGGGAAAGAGTATCTGCCTTGATAGCCTTTAAGAATGGATTTGGCGAATCATGGGCAATCTGATACAAATGACGACCTGTTGAGTAGAGAGTTGAGTTAAGAGCAGATGCCGCTGAGGTCAAAACGACGAAGTTAATTAAGGCCGCTGCCCACTTGATACCTGCCAATTCAAATACTGTTACAAAAGGAGAATCAGCCGATGCAAGTTCACGCCACGGAATGATAGCCATGATGGCTAAGAGGGCACCACCGTAGAAAAAGGCGATTCGCAAAGGAATTTCCTTAACGGCTTTTGGCAAGACCTGACGTGGATTTTTGGTTTCAGAAGTTGTTACTCCAATAAACTCAATCATTAGATAAGCAAAGAAAACCATCTGAAAGGCCATGACAAAGTTCACTCCACCATTTGGGAAGAGGGAGAAATTGTCGGCGATATTAGCCAAACTTGCTACTCCATGAGGTGTCTTAAAGCCTGTCAAGACCATAAAGACCCCTGTCGCAATCATGGCTAAAATAGCCACAATCTTGACCATAGCAAACCAAAACTCAACTTCCCCAAAGAGCTTAACCGCGATCAGATTGACCAAGGCTAGAATGGTCAAAAATCCAATCTCAATCATCCAACTTGGCCAGCTAGGGAACCAAAACTGAACGTAGTGAGAGATAGCTGTGATTTCCGCCATACCGATAAAGACAACGGATAGCCAGTAAGACCAAACTGAGAAATAACCCCAGCCCTTACCCAAATGACGCGTGATAAAGTTGATAAAGGTATGTTGCTCAGGATCTTGATAAAGCATTTCCCCAACCGCACGCATCATGAGGAACATAAAGGCTCCAGTAATCATATAAATCAGTACAATGGAAGGACCTGTTAGGCTGATAGAGCGACCTGCTCCCAAAAAGAGTCCTGTTCCAATTGTTCCCGCAATGGCCATAACCTGCACGTGACGATTGGTCAGACCACGCTCCATCTTATTTTTTTTCTTCTTTGAACTCATATCGTCTCCAATTCAATTTAAAATGGAAAAAGGAGTGAGTGAAGCGCACAGCCTCCCCACTCCTTTTTTTGTTTTTAGGCTGTTTTTTCAACCTTTAAGATTTTTACATCATAGCTACCAACAGGTGTTTCAATGGTTGCTGTATCACCTGTTTTCTTACCAATCAAGGCTTGTCCAATTGGACTTTCATTTGAAACCTTACCTGCAAAGGCATCCGCACCAGCTGAACCTACGATAATATAAACTTCTTCTTCGTCCTCACCAATTTCTTGGATAGTGACTGTTTTACCAATCGCTACTTCGTCTTGAGCAACTGAGTCACTATTGACGATTTCAGCATAACGGATTTTTGTTTCCAAGCTAGAGATTTGTCCTTCGACAAAGGCTTGTTCATCCTTCGCTGCTTCGTATTCACTATTTTCAGAAAGGTCACCGTATGAACGAGCAATCTTAATGCGTTCTACCACTTCTGGTCGGCGAACTAATTTCAATTCTTCTAATTCTTTTTCAAGTTTTTCCTTTTCCGCAAGGGTCATAGGATATGTTTTTTCTGCCATTTTTCTCAACTTTCTTCTGATGATATTTTCTAAAGAAAATTATGTGAAGCATCACATAATTTTAGTTTGTTTGGTTTAATTTGCTGTTGACATGGTCGGCAACATTCCGATCATGTTCTTCTTTATTGCTAGCATAGTAGACCTTACCATCTGTCACATCTGCAACAAAGTAAAGGTTTTCACTCTTAGTCTGATTGATACTTGACTCGATAGCATCCAAGCTTGGACTATCTACTGGACCAGGCATGAGGCCTAGATTTGTATAAACATTGTATGGTGAATTAATCGATGTATCAATTCCAGCATCGTCGGCAAGACTAATCTTCTGACCAAGTTTGCCTTGGGCATACAAGATGGCAATATTGCTTTGAAGTGGCATACCAAGATTCAAGCGATTGTAGAATACACCTGCAATCAACTTACGATCGTCAGTCTTAGCTCCTTCTTTTTCTACAAGTGAAGCAATCGTCAACAATTCATTGACCGTCAAATTCTTAGACTTAATCGTACTGTAATGAGGTGCCAAAGTCTTGTCCATAGCTGCCAACATCTCATCAATCAAGCTTTCAATAGTTGTACTTTCCTTGATAGAATATGTAGCTGGGAAGAGGAATCCTTCCAAACGGTAACGAACGCCACTTTCCTTTGTAGGCAAGCTTTCAAGTAGACTAGGATATTTGGCAACTTCTTGACTAATAAAGTTTTCATCTTGAACTTTTGCCAGAAAGGCATCCGCTGTCAAAGGCTCTTTGAAGTCACCTTGCAATTGACCTACCGCTTGTGCCATTTGATCAATCGTATAACCTTCTGGAATTGTTAAATTCGCAAGCGCAGGTTCTTGAGCTTCAGCTGTTCCACCTTTTTGCAATTCATGGATGATATCTTCTGTACTCATACTCTTTTGCAAATTGTAATAGCCAGACTTCAAATCTGAATAATTTTTATATTTCGCATAAAAAGCAAAAATCACTCCGTGTTTAATCAAACCAGACTTTTCAAGAGTTGAACCAATTGTTTGAACATTAGCTCCTTCTGGGATTTGCACTGTCACATATTGTTTAGATGAAGCATCCACAGGCTGTAAAGATGACTGAACATACTGATAACCGAAGTAAGCACCTGCTGAAATCAAACCTAGGAAAATGAGTAGAGAAATGAAGAAGGCCTTAAATCCTGATTTTTTCTTCTTGGTTGACTTAACCGTCTCACGACGGCTACGACGTGGAGTTGCAGGCATTTCTTCTACAACTTTCTTTTCCTCTACTGGTTTTGAAGTAGGAACTTCTCTTTTTACCTCTCTCTGAGCTTCTGTCTTATAAGAAACAGCTACCCTAGTTGGGATTTCATTAAATTCCTTTTCTACTTTTCTAGGACTAACAGGTCCTGGAGCTGGTCTTGATACTCCCTCCGCTGATGGAGTAGAAGGTCCTTCTAGACTCGGATGACTAGGAGCAAGTGGAGCTTGTCTTACAGCCTCTTCTGCAGGAGAAGAAGGAACATCTTGACTTGGATGGCTTGGATGACTTGGAACACCAGGAGTTTCTCTTTTAATCTCATCTGATGGAGAAGCTGGTACATCTTGACTTGGGTGAGTAGGCACGGTAGGAGCTTTTCTCATAATCTCCTCTACAGCTGATAGAGAATCTTCCATTATCTCTTCTATCGACTGGTCATTTTTAGAAGAAAATTGGGGTTTTATTGAAGCTAAATCAACTTCCTCCTGATCTTCTTCATGTTTTTTAACTCGTTCTAAATCTCGTAAAATCTGCTCTTTAAAGCTTAATTTTTCTTCTTCTCTTGACTTTTCACTCAAAAGTTTTTCCTCCTCGTTGACAATCCATAATATTATATCTTAAAAGTCTAGGAAAAGCAACCTATGATGCCTTGTCTTGCCTATTTTTTAGCTTCCCAGACCATATCATACCAAGTTTCCCCTGCAAAGGTTGACTGGGACAAGCCTTCGTTGACAAATCCGTGTTTTTCATAGTAGGCGATGAGATAGTCATGACAGGTTAGGTTAATGCCTTCTCTCTCATCTTCAAGAGCAACTTCTTTCAAGGCTGTTAGCAATTTCTGACCCAGTCCAAGACCCTGTGCTTCCTTGGCAATAGAGAGACAGGTCACAGAGATATAGCCACCAGTCTCATGACTATAGTCTTTTATGTCTTCTGTAAAAGACTGGTCTTGTAGATAGCGGTGAGGGACAACTGGCCCTTCGATATAACCAATAATCTTACCTTCTTTTTCCGCAACCAGAAAAGAGGTCTGAATTTCTCGCAAATGCACCTCAAAGACAGAGCGAGGAATGGCTTCTTCAATCGAGAAATTTTCTAGTTCAATCTCAACGATACGATCCAAATCTTCTAATTTTGCTTGTCTGATCTTCATTTTGCCTCCAGATAAAAGGGATTAAACCAAATCATACTAAAACCCTGGCTAGTTGCATAAAGGGAAGTTTCTTCATCAATAAAACCGTTCATTTCAAAATAGGAAAGCAGCTCATCAGGACTCTCCAAACGAATCCCCTTGTACTCCAGCTCAACTGCCACCTCTTTCAAGGCTGCAAGAAGAAGTGTTCCCAAGCCCTGTCTCTGATGGTCAGACTCAATGACTAAAGAATGTACTTTTAGACATTGCGGATTGTCTGGCTGAGGACCGCTTAGAATATAGCCTAACAGTTGATTTTCATCCCTAGCTAGAAGAAAGGTATCCGCAGACTTACGGATACTTTCTTCTAAAATATGGGAAATCAGCTGCTTTTCAGCTGGCAAAGACAAAGTTTGAAGTGCCTCTATCTCAGCCAAATCAGACTTGCTTGCCTGAATGATCTTAATTGGAATTTCCATGGGAGCATCCTATTGAACATTACTTGTCAAATTAGACAAGAGACGCTCAAATGAGTATTCATAGGTTTGGATATCTCCTGCTCCCATAAAGACATAGACAGCATTGTCATGGTCTAGGAGTGGAGAAACATTTTCAACAGTAATGACTTGGTGTTTTTTGTTGATTTTTTGGGCTAGGTCTTCAACCTTAACATCTCCATGGTCCACCTCACGAGCTGACCCATAAATTTGCGCTAGGTAAACAGCATCCGCTTGGTTCAAAGCGTGAGCAAATTCGTCCAACAAGGCAATAGTTCTTGTAAAGGTATGCGGTTGGAAGACTGCAACAATTTCCTTGCTTGGGTATTTCTGACGAGCCGCATCCAAGGTCGCAATGATTTCTGTTGGATGGTGGGCAAAGTCATCGATAATTACGGTATCATTGACAATTTTCTCAGTGAAACGACGCTTAACACCGGCAAATGTTTTCAGGTGTTCACGCACCAAGTTCAAATCAAATCCTGCTGTGTAAAGAAGACCAATAACGGCTGTCGCATTCATGATATTGTGACGACCAAAGGTTGGGATGTGGAATTGACCCAATTCTTGTCCACGGAAATGAACGGTAAAGGTTGAACCAGTTGTTGAACGAAGAAGCTCACTAGCTACAAAGTCATTACCTTCTGCTTCAAAACCATAATAATAAATTGGTGCATCAGACGTAATTTTACGCAACTCTGCATCTTCACCATAGACAAAAAGACCTTTGGTAATTTGTTTGGCATAGTCGTTAAAGGCATTGAAAACATCCTCTAGACTTGTGAAATAGTCTGGATGGTCAAAGTCAATGTTGGTGATAATAGAGTATTCTGGATGGTAAGGCATAAAGTGACGCTCATATTCGTCAGATTCAAAGACAAAATATTTGGCATTGGCCGAACCACGACCTGTTCCATCTCCAATCAAGAAGCTGGTGTCTGTGATGTGAGACAAGACGTGAGACAACATACCTGTCGTTGAAGTTTTTCCATGTGCTCCTGCTACCCCCATGCTAACAAAGTCACGCATAAAGCTACCTAGGAACTCATGGTAACGTTTGTAACTGATACCATTTTGGTCCGCATAGGCAATTTCAACGTTGTTATCTGGGCGGAAGGCATTTCCAGCAATAATTTCCATATCACCGTCTAGATTCTTTTCATCAAAGGGAAGAATAGTAATTCCTGCCTGCTCAAGACCACGTTGAGTAAAGTAGTACTTTTCAACATCTGATCCCTGTACCTTGTGCCCCATTTGGTGCAACATCAAGGCCAAGGCACTCATCCCTGATCCCTTAATTCCGATAAAATGATATGTCTTTGACATGTTTTCTCCCCTATTCTGTAATTCTGGTCAGATTCAACTCTTGAGCAACCTGACGTTCTTGTTCTTTTTGTTGATTCTTTTTATTGTAGATTTGGCTCTTCTTCAGAAAATCATAATTATTTTTCTTTGGACCTGAAGTTTCTTTTGGCTCAGATTGAGTCGAAATATTGCTCACTTCTTCCGCCAAGATGTAATGAGACTGGGTCAATTTTTGGCTATATTTGACAAATTCACCAGGATTTTCCTTTTGGAAAGGCGCAGTAGGTTGATTGCCCTTTCTAACTAGACTTGGCTGAGAATGGCGTCTTGTAGGAGTGATGTCCTTAGTAAGATAGCTTGCCGAGCGTTTCTTTTTCAAGTCTGCGCGCGCTTCTTCACGCGCCACCTCTGCATAGCTCTTTCCTTCTTTTTTTACCCCTAAAGGAGACTTTTTAGTTTTCTCTACTTGCTTTTCAATCGGTTTTACTGGTGTTTCTTCAGCAATAGGAGCCCATTCTAAATAATTTTTATCTCGATACTCACCCTTGATATTACTGATCAGATCAGACTCATCGTACAAGTTCATGACTGGCATCTCAGTCAGCATGACCTCGTCATCTGACACCAATGGAAATCGTTCTTGTTTCATTTTCTATTTCCTTTCAACACTTCATTATAGCGTATTGTCTTGATTTTTCAAGTGCTGACTTCAGAAATTCCCAAAATTTCTCTAATTTCTGCTAGGGTCAGGCTGCCACGTGACTCTGTTCCGTCCAATACTTGTGACACCAAATGTTTCTTCTGTTCTTGTAGTTCCTGAATTTTTTCTTCGATAGTTCCTTTAGTTACCAAGCGATAGACCTCAACCGTTTCTTCCTGTCCCATCCGATGGGCACGGCCAATGGCTTGCGCCTCCACCGCAGGATTCCACCAAAGGTCAACCAAGATAACCGTATCAGCACCTGTTAGGTTCAGACCAACCCCACCAGCCTTAAGAGAAATCAGAAAGGCATCTCTTTCTCCTTGGTTAAAGGCCTTGGTCATGTCTTGTCTTTCCTTGGCTGGGGTTGAACCCGTAATTTTAAAAGATGTCAAGCCCAAGTCTGGCAGTTCTTGTTCTATTTTCTCCAACATTCCCTTGAACTGAGAGAAAATAAGGACACGGTGTCCACCGTCTGCCACCTGTACCAGCAGGTCTCGGAGACTATCCAGTTTGCCACTGGCTCCCTGATAATCTTCCATAAAGAGGGCAGGAGTGTCACAAATTTGACGCAAGCGCATCAGACCAGACAAGATTTCCACCCGACTTCGCTGGAATTCCTGGTCTGACACTTGAGCCAATCTATCTCTCATCTGTTGCAACTGGGCTAGATAGATAGCCTTTTGCTGGTCTTCCAGTTCATTCTTATAAACTACTTCGATTAAGTCTGGCAATTCAGTCAGCACTTCTTCTTTCTTGCGCCTCATAACGAAAGGCTTGATAAACTGAGCTACGCGCTCAGCTGGCAATTTCATAAATTCTTTCTTGCTTGGCAAGAGTCCTGGCATGACGATTTGGAAAATAGACCACAGCTCACCCAAATGGTTTTCAATAGGAGTTCCTGACAAGGCAAAGACTGACGGCACCACAAATTGTCTCAAGGTCTGGGCGATCTTAGTCTGGGCATTTTTCATAACCTGAGCTTCATCTAAGAAAAGGAAGTCAAAGGCCATCCCCTGATAAAGCTCACTGTCCTGACGGAAGGTAGCATAGCTCGTCACATAGATTTGATGGCTCTCAGCAAGAATCTCTTCACGACTAGCTTTCAAACCATGAACAACAGCCACATCTAACTGTGGGGCAAATTTTTGAAACTCATCTGCCCAGTTGTAAATCAAACCTGACGGTGCTAAAATCAAGACTCGACTTTCTTTTGTCACTTGACTGGTCAAAAAAGCAATGGTCTGCAGGGTTTTACCAAGTCCCATATCATCAGCCAAAATCCCACCAAAACCATAATGATGGAGCATTTGCAGCCAGCCGATTCCCTTTTCCTGATAATCTCGCAAGTCAGCCTGAACTTGAGTTGCTTGTCTAGGGAAGTCTTCTGGATGCGTCAAATCGTGGGCCAGATTCTGGAATTCTTGTGAAAAAGAAACACGGTCACGTCCTTCAAAGAGATGAGCTAAACTATAAGCCAAGGATTTCCGAGCCTGCAAGGCCCCATCTTTTAATTCAAATTGCCCCAATTCCTGTAAATTTTGGCGAATTTTCTTGGTTTCTTCATCGAAAAAGTAGACTTGGTTAGACGAATCAATGTAAAAATCTTGATTGGCAACCAAGGCCTGCATGGCTTGATCAATTTCCTCTTGGGCGATATCTTGAAAATCAAACTGAATTTCCAAGAGACCTCCCTTAGAAGCAATCTGCACTTGAGGACTCGCTAGGCTATAAAGCTCTTCTAGCTTGTCTGATAGGTTAACATTCCCAAGTTTTTCAAAAACTGGAATAATTTCGTGAAAGAAATGATATACAGACTCCGCTTTTAGGGCCTGACGCCAAGATTGAAAATCGGCTTCAAAGCCCGCAGTCAAACAGACTTGGAAAATTCTTTCTTCTAAGTCCACATCACTCGAAAATGGCAATTCTTCTAGTTCTTGTCGACTAGATACCTGTCTATCCCCATAATCAAACTGAATCTCTAAACGAATCCGATTATCTTCTTCCCTGTCAAAGTAAAAAGAGGGCGCAAAGGATTTAATTTGTAGACGTTCTGGAGCTGAAACGGTGCCCATCTGGCCAAAGAGCGTTAGACAGGAAGCCAACTTATCTCGGTCACTACTATCAAATTGCAGGTATTTCTTTCCATGTTGATCCATAGGTAGCGCTTTGATTTCCTTGAGAAGACGCATCTGCTGGTCTGTTAGAAAATAAACCTGTCCTTTATGGAAAAGCACAACCCCCTGATAAAAGACATTGATCCTAGGACTCTCACTGATTTCCATTTCAAAATAATCCGAGTATTCTGTTACTGTAAAGGCAAATAGATTGGCATCAGCATGCATATCCTGAAAAAGTAGAGTCTGGTAGCTATCCACTTGATGGTCAAATTGAAAATGCGGCAAGGTCATCAGTAAATTCACACCCTGCTCAAAAAAAGTCAGAGGGAAAAAGAGGTGCCGACCTTGGTTTTGGAAAAAGAGGTCTGGAGCCTGTCCTTCCTCCATCAGTCCTCGCAAGAAAGTCAGAAGTTCTTGACTGGCCTCATCAAAGGCTTCCCAAGAAAGAGACTCCTCATAAATCTTGCCAATCATATAAGACTTTCTCTGCTCGACAATCCTTAAAAAGAGTGGAATATCCCGAATGACGTAGTATTTTTGGCTATTGATTTGGCCGATTCTCAGGGTCCACAAGATATGATTGGTTCCTGCTTCCACTTGCCCCACAGCCGATAATTCATAGGCACGTTCTGATTTTGGAGACAAGATTCGGTCCAAAAATTTGCCACCCAAGGTCACCTTGGTTTCAACAGCCTCTTTTTCTTCATGACCTTCTTCCAGACTTTGCAAGATTTCCTGACCACGCTCATCATTTTTTAGAAAATGCTCCAACGCTGCCAAATGCACACAGTAGCCCCTCTTTTGGAAAAAATCGCAGGCACAAAAAACCAAATCATCCTCTAAACTATAGCGCAGTTCTTCTTCTGCAACGCGAGCGTAGAGCCGATTGTTCTTTTCCTTGATAATGTCAACCTTACCAGTTTCATAAAGGGCAACGCCTTCGATACGGACTTTCCCCGGAATCAATTTAGCCATATTTTTACCTTTACCTTATCTTTTTATTATACCATATTTTCCCCTATGAAAATAGCCTTCTAAGGATACTTTTCTCCTAGAAGGCTGGATTTTTAAAGTCGTAACTTCTCAAAGTAACTTCCATCTCTCTCCCAAAACTAGAAGTTAGTCTAAGACGGATTTCCACTGATTTCACGCATTTTTCTCATACTAAAAGCTAGGGTTGTGGGAAACTGGAAGTTAGTTTTAGAAGTTACCCTCTATACTATACCGGCGGCCGGGGTCGAACCGGCACGTCCTTGCGGACACTGGATTTTGAGTTCTAACTCAATGTTTTTATATCAATTAAAATAGCATGCAATCAACAATTTTACTATTTAAAAATATCTGATTTTAGCTGAATTTACCAATTATGGTATTTTTGTGGAAATTACTATATAATTCATTCATATTTTTATTAAGTACTTTCAGAACTTTATATAAAATTTTTTCAAAAACAATAACAGTTTATTAAGAACGCCATTATGAATTTTACTTTCATCAATTTGGCTTAAATTCACATTTTTAATTATTAAACAATCCTTCCAGCATTCCGGAAAACCAATTTTAGTTTTTTCTATGATACTGCTAGTCATAAATTTTCTTTCAATTTCGTTAATAAAGGTATCCCACTCATCATGAATGCTTGAATTATGACAAATAAGAATTTGTTTTATTGCCAGCATATAGGCAAATAAGTCTTTATTATCTCCTTGTTTCTTCCCATACATTTTTATCTTCCGCAAAACTGGTGTATAGAATCTTGGAACACCCACATTAAAGTTACGTGCGTATAATCTGCCATAATGTGCACAAACATTCCTAATAAACCATGTGGCAGAAATCCAACTTTTACTTGCAGATATAATATGGTCCTGCATGTTAGCATCATTTTTATAATAATCATTACTAAGAAACAACTCTTCAACCCATAAACTATAAAATTTATCATTCAACTGCTCAATTATTTTAGTTGTTTCTCCAAAAGTCAGCTCAGGTACAACAACCCAAAAAGGAAACTTGCAATCTTTATTACTCACATGGTGACTTATTGGAAGAGATTTAGCTTTTAATTCAAATAATCTCATTCCAATTCTTTCAATAAATTCCTGATAATCATTTTCATTTTTATAAATTGATTTATCTAAATAGCACTCGCCTTTTTGTAAATTCCCTTCATAATTACTACATAAAGTATGGATAATAGAAGACTTGATTAACAATTCTATTTTACCAGTAAATTTCATCAAATTTTCTCTCAAAAATGAATTGAATTCATAAAGTTCAATACAGTCTTGAAAAGAAAAAGTAGTATCTTCTCGTTTCGGTAAACACTTTCTGTATATTGAAAAATCATAATAATTTGTCTGAAAAAGGAACTGTTTAGCGAAAGCCTCATCAGACTCATTAATTATTACTTTAGCACCTGTTTTCTTTACTGGTCTAGCAAGCTTCTTCTTCAACTTATCAAATTCAAGAAATTCTTTCATTGAAGAGTTTTTATCAGGGGCTAGTGCATAATATTTGACAGAAATATTTTTTACCTTAATCTTTTCATCAGTTGTATTCATCATTCACCCTAAAAAAAAAGCCTCACAAAACTATTTGATTGATTAATCAAAGGGAGCCTTGGGAGTTCTTGTACAATTATTATAGCCTAATCCCTATTTTTTGTAAACCCCCTTTCCATACCACCAAATGTAGTAGATCCAATCTTTTTTAACCAAAAAACTCCATATATAGTGCTATTTTTAGACACAAGAACACAAGATATAGATAGAGGCCTTCAAGACCTCTATCTATTGTGTTTTATAAGTGAAAATATTTTTTAAAAATATTTAAAAAATAATAAAAACGATTTTTAACGTTTGGCAAAAGTCGTCACAATTCGCTGACACACTTCTTGCAGCAGGGATTTAGGCATGGCTACATTGAGACGGGCATGGAGACTTCCTTCCTCCCCAAAATCCAAACCACGGTTGAGGATAACTTTAGCTTCATTTCTCAACAGCTCTTGCAATCTTTCATCAGTCAGGTCATAGGCTGAAAAATCAAGCCAAATCAAGTAGGTTCCTTGCGGTTTCATGACCTTGATTTTAGTCTCTTTTCCAAATAGATCCACCACATAATTAATATGGTCTTCAAAGACTTGCTTGAGTTCCTCTAACCAATCTTTACCGTATCGATAGGCAGCTTCTGTCGCCAAATAACCCAAGCCTGAAATTTCATGCTGGTTATTGGCCAACTGGCGTTTCTGGTAAGCCACTCTCAACTTAGGATTTTCAATGACTGCATAGGAATTTTTTGTCCCAGCAATATTAAAGGTTTTAGTAGCACTGGTCAAGACGATCGCAAATTCTTTAAAGTCAGGGTTGACAGTATTGAAGGAATGATGCTTGTGACCAAAGAGGGCCAAATCTTGGTGAATCTCATCTGAAACCAAGAAAACACCGTGTTTTTGGCAGAGTTGGCCAATCTTCTCCAACACTTCTTTTTCCCAAACACGTCCACCAGGATTGTGAGGGTTGCAGAGAATATAAAGTTTGACATCCTCTTCTACCAAATCCTTTTCAAGTCGGTCAAAGTCAATCTCAAACAGACCATCCTTTTCCACCAAAGAATTGGTAATTAATCTACGGTTGTTCAATCTGACACTGCGAGCAAAAGGTGGGTAGACAGGCGTGTTAATCAGAACCGCTTCGCCTTCTTTTGTAAAGGCTTGAATAGCTGTTGAGATAGCTGGTACCACACCCTCGATAAAGACAAGAGCCTCTTTGTCAAAGTGGTAACCGTGTTGTGTAGCTTCCCACTTTTGAACTTCCTTAATTAACTCTTCACTGGCATAAGTATAGCCATAAACCAGTTGGTCTGCGTAAGTCTGCACAGCTTGGCGGATTTCAGGCAAGACTACAAAGTCCATATCCGCTATCCAAGCTGGTAGGACTTCACTATCCATTTCTGCTTCTTTCCATTTATAGGTATGGTGCCCTAAACGATTGGGCAGGCTTGTAAAATCATATTTTCCCATCTTTGTCTTATCCTTCCAAGGCTTGGCGCAAATCTGCAATCAAATCTCTAGCATCCTCAATCCCAATAGACAAACGCAAGAGGTCATCTGTCAAACCATAAGAATGGCGCACTTCTGCTGGAATATCAGCGTGAGTTTGCGTCGTTGGATAAGTAATAAGACTTTCTACCCCACCTAAACTTTCCGCAAAAGAGAAGACCTTGAGGCTGTTCAAAATATGAGGAATGCGTGTTTCATCGGCTACTTTAAAGGAAATCATGCCCCCACGACCAGTGTAGAGAACTTCCTTAACTGCTGGAGAATCCTTCAAAAAGGCAACCACCTCTTGGGCGTTAGCTGTTGAGCGCTCCATACGAAGAGACAAGGTCTTGAGACCACGAATCAATTGATAACTGTCAAATGGAGACAAGACTGCCCCTGTCGTATTGAGATTGTAAAAGAGCTTCTCGTATAGTTCTAAACTATTGGTCACAACCACTCCAGCCAAAACATCATTGTGCCCTGCTAGATACTTGGTTGCTGAATGGAGAACGATATCCGCTCCATCTTCAATCGGACGTTGGTAGATAGGACTATAGAAGGTATTGTCCACGACCACTTTAGCACCCTTAGCATGAGCCAATTTTGCCAGTTTTTCAATATTAAATTCCAACATCAAAGGGTTGGTTGGGGTTTCGATATAGAGAACATCCACGTCCTTTTCTAACTCGGCAATCAACTCTTCTTCCGTATTGGCATAGGTGAAATGGAAACGACCTTCCTGCTCCACTTGGTTGAACCAGCGGAAAGAACCACCGTAAAGGTCACGGACAGCCAAGACCTTACTTCCTACTGGAAAGACACTAAAGGCCAGTACAATAGCTGACATCCCTGAGCTAGTCGCTAGGGCATAGTCTGCTGACTCGATAGCCGCCAAGACTTCTTCCGCCTTACTACGAGTTGGGTTTTTAGTACGCGTATAGTCAAATCCAGTAGATTTACCAAACTCTGGATGCTGATAGGTCGTTGAAAAATGAATCGGTGTCACCAATGCACCTGTCGCTTCATCTGACTTAATGCCCGCCTGGGCCAAAATTGTGTTAATGTGTAATTCCTTGCTCATACAATACCTCCAAATCTATAGTAACTATTGTACCACTTATTTTCATCAACTCATTTTCTTCTTTTCAAGAGCTAGTTATAGTTTCAAACTATAGACTTATACTCTTCGAAAATCTCTTCAAACCACGTCAGCGTCGCCTTACCGTAGGTATATGTTACTGACTTCGTCAGTTCTATCTGCAACCTCAAAACAGTGTTTTGAGCTGACTTCGTCAGTTCTATCTGAAACCTCAAAACAGTATTTTGAGCAGCCTGCGGCTAGCTTCCTAGTTTGTTCTTTGATTTTCATTGAGTATTAGCTAGTAAAGCTAAAAAGAATCCAGAAAAGCTTCCAGATTCTTTTGTGAAAATGATTGCTAGGGTTTACTGTGAACGAAAGAAATCCTGTTGGGCTAAATAGTCATAATGGTCTTTGTTAAATTGATATTGGCCCACATGCTGACCAATCTGACCGACATCCACAGAAAAAATATAGTCTTCATTTTGATAGTTCCAATTCAGCCTAACTGTATTCAAGACTGGCTTATAAGTAAAATCTTGAACTTGATTCCAAGGCATCTCTACGACTTGATTAGAATGATTTTCTGTTACATCACTGATGTCCATCAAGTAGATTCCCCTAGGTGTGAATGCCAGAATCTTAGGCTTCACACTCGACTGAACATAGTAGGAACCACCTATAATGAAAAAATCAATAAAGGATTTCAACCATGTCTTTTTCTTGAAAGCCATCAGAAAATTCTTTTGCCCTTCAATGTGGCAAGTTGAAAGAAATGATGCAATCTGTTTTTCTGTTGCAAACTCCATAATAGCGCCCATAATCTTACCTCCATAACGATTAGTAAATAGGCAGATAAGAACTCTTCACATAAAAGAAGAACTTATCAATTATTGCGTTTTATCTTACTTTTTTAGTAGACAGCATCCCTCCTATAAAATCATTCTAGCATGTGCATACTTCAGTTAACACTGGGTAGATTTTCGAAAATAGTTTTTTACAATCTTTTATTATATTCATTATAGCATAAACCCAGTAAACCAATTAAAAAATGTACGCACTTTTCTTCCAAATTTGCCATCATTCTATTAAAAAACGACAGCTTCTTTCGAAACCATCGTTTTCTTGAAAAATCCTTATTTGACATGTTTCGCCAATTCTTCTTGGGCTTTTTTATTAGATTCTTCTTTTTCTTTCAACCATTTTTCTTTGGCTTTTTCATATTCATCTTTTGTGACTGTTTTATCTTGTAATTTGAGGTATTTATATGATTCAACCCCTTTATTACCAGCCAATGAATATGGTGTTGAGAAAGGAACAATTTTTCTCAATGTTGGTGTTCCACCAAGTGAAACATTTGGAATTGCTAGAGAGCTATCCACCAACCAAGCTTGGGCATCCGCATATTTGTCATAACGTTTAGCTGGATCTTGCTCCTTATTAGCTTCTTCCAACATTTGAGTGTAGACATCCAGCCCAACAGCCTTGACCTTGTCATTGGCTTCACCTAGCTCTATACCTAGACTTTGCATCAAACCACCAGAATTAACATTAAAGACATCAAGATAGGTTGAAGGGTCTTGATAGTCTGCACTCCAACCACCGTTGTAAAGATCATAATCTTTCTGAGCAGCAGTTTGAGCCAGATAGCTTGAATTATCAAAGTCTTCAGTAGAGAGTTGGTGAACATCAATCACAACATTATCTGAACCTAAGACAGATTCTATTGATTGCTTCATGGAATTGATTCCTTGAATCTCTGCCTTATTCGTCAAATCTACTGTTTTATCTAAATGGATAGGGAATTGAACTCCTTTGGCTTGGAGTTCTTTCTTAGCTTCTGCAAATTTAGCCTTGGCTTTTTCAGGATTATAGTATGGATCCTGGGCATCCGCAAAGTTGATTCCTTGCCATTCTTTACCATAATTGACCATCTTAGAGGCTACTACTTCACCAAAGTCTTTCCCGTTGATACTTACGAAGTTGGGAGGAACGACGAGGTTACGCAAAATCTTAGTTGCCCCCTCTTCTCCTTGAGATTGAGCCCCGTAAGCTGTACGGTCATAGGCAAAATTAATGGCTTGACGGAAGTTTTTATTAAGAACTGCTTCTTGAGTCGATTTCTTCTCAGCATCACTTGTTTTGGAAGTGAATTTATAAGATTTTCTATCTAAGTTGAAGTTTAAGAAGTAAGAAGTAGCATCTTGCATGCTATAGATGATATTGTCCTTATTCTTTTCTTTAATCCCTTCAAAGCTTGAACTGTTTGGATAGAGACGAGCATAACTGTAAGCCCCCTCCACAAAGTTACGAGCCAGTGCATCTTGATCACTACCATCATAATAGGCCAATTTCACATCATCTACAAAGACATTTTTAGCATCCCAGTAGTTAGGATTTTTCTTGTATTCGATGACTGATTTTGAAACAAAGGATTTCATTAAGAAAGGACCATTGTACAAAATGCTAGATGGGTCTACCTTCCCAAAATCATCCCCTTTTGATTTCAAGAAATCAGCGTTAACTGGGAAGAGAATAGTTGACGTTGTTTTTGAGTTCCAGTAGGGTTCTGGTCGTGTCAAGGTATATTGAACAGTTTGGTCATCAAGAGCCTTGACTCCCACAGTTGAAAAGTCGCTTGTTTTACCAGTGATATAGTCATCCAAACCTGCAACAGATTCTTGCACCAAGTACAAGGCTTCTGATTTTTTATCAGCAGCGTACTTCAGCCCAGTGACAAAATCTTGGGCAGTTACTGGGGCATATTCTTCACCTTCAGAGGTATACCACTTAGCATCTTTACGCAGTTTGTAGGTATAGGTCAAACCGTCTTGAGAAACACTCCAATCCTCTGCCAAAGATGGAACATAATTCCCATATTGGTCATTTTCCATGAGACCATCTACTAGATTAGTCACAATATCATTGGTTGTTGCACGATTTTCTGCTAGATAGTTCAAACTAGATGGATCACTTGAATAAACATAATTATATGTTTTTGACCCTGTGCTAGAATTCCCACACGCGCTTAATAAAATACCTGCGCTTAACACGACACCTGCAAGTGCTGCATACTTGGCCTTAGACTTTTTCATCTCCAGAACCTCCTGATTTAAATATTTGTCTTATTATACAGATTAACTACTTTTTAGTCAAGTGTTTTTTGACATAAAATTCAATTACTTTCGTTATTTATTCTCTGTTTTACATTTTATATCCAATTCAAACAATAAAAAATGAATAAGAGAGTGATTTGGTTTTTAAAAAACTCAACTTATTCATTTTATTTATAAATTATTTTTTAAGAAATTTTTAATTTTGCTCGCAGGCGATCTGCTTGGGCTTTTCCAATCACCTTATCCAATAAACGAGTACGGAGACTCATGACCCCGTATACTCCTCCACCCATGGCACCGACAAGGGCTACATAAAGGAAGCTCCACAAACGTCCACTTGGTTGGAATACAAATCCAAGTATCCACTGGATGGCACCGACACCGATGAACATAACAAGGGTCAACAAACTGATTAAAATGGTTCGTTTCAAAATCACCTTGCGCTTAACACCAGTTACCTTACAAATATCCCGATACATCAAGACGTTAGGAATGATGAGCCCAATGGTTGTAGAAATCAAAGGACCATAACTGTGGAAGAGGGCGATGGTAGGTATTTGCAAGACTAGCTTGGCAATCGAACCATAGATAAAATAGAGAACGGCCTTGCGGTTGCGGAACATGGCCTGAAGCATTGGAGACAAGACCATGTACAGACCTAAAATAGTAGACTGCAAAACTGCAAAGATAAACAAGCCCATAGCCAAACTATCTGGCTTGCCATAGAAGACTGTATAAAGAGGTTCTCCTACCATGACCACTCCAACTGTTGCTGGTAGCAGGAATACGAAAAGCATGGTAATACTATCCTGAACCAGACGAGAAGCTGCCTTCAAATCCCCCTTGACATAGTTTTCAGTCAAGAGTGGCAAGCCTACACCACCAATCGAAACTCCAACCGAAATCAAAATCATAGTGATTTTATTAGGATTGGCAGAGAAATAAGAAAACATGACAACCAAGTCCTCGTTGCTGTAGTTGGTAAACCAACTCATACTATTGATAAAGGTCATCTGGTCCAGAATCTGGAAAAGCTGTATGGCGGACCCAGTCAGAATAAAAGGAATGGCTTCCTTAATGGTATCGACCAAGAGACGCTTGCTGTTAATCTTATCCCCTGTTTCAAATACTCTTTTGAGTAACCCTTCTTGAGCAAGGAAATAAATCAAAACTGCAAAACTGGCTACCATACCGACAAAGGCAGCAAAGGTCGATTGGGTAACGGCTGCTAGGTAATCTCCTGAACCGAGTTTCATAATGATAAAGGTTGCTAAGAGCATCCAGATAACACGAATGACCTGCTCAGCAATTTGACTCATGGCATAAGGTTTGAGGTTATTCATCCCTTGGAAAAATCCTCGGATAACACTCATAGATGGGAAAATCAAGACTCCCCAAGCCAAGCTTTGCATGATTGGGATCAAGTCTTTGCCCACGCCAGACAAGTCTGCTAGCCAAGGAGCAAAGAGATACAAGACTAAAGCAAAAACCAGACCTAGTCCTGTCATAAAGCCTAAAAAGCTTCGAATCAGGGCAAAGCTATGCTCCTCTTCTCGCATGGTATTGTATTTGGCAACTTGCTTGGCCACCGCAACTGGAATCCCCGCTGTTGAAACCAGCAAGAACCAGGCATAGATATTGTAGCCCATGGTAAAGAGACCATTGGCCGTAGCCGCATAAGACCCCATCCAGATGTACCAAGGGATAATATAGATGGCCCCAAGCAGGCGACTGATAAAGTTACTAGCCGTTAACCAAGCAGTCCCCCGTAACATCTGGGCCTGCTGGTGATTGTTTTCGTGCGACATAGATTCCTCATTCAATTTTGATAACTAGGAAAAACTCCTTATCTTCCATTATAAACTTTTCCTTGTTACTTGTAAATTTACGACTTTCGGTTTACAATAGAAAGTATGATTAAGATTGAAACCGTATTAGATATATTAAAGAAAGATGGTCTCTTCCGTGAGATTATCGACCAAGGACACTATCACTACAACTACAGCCATGTCGTGTTTGACACCATCTGCTATGACAGTCGCAAGGCCAAAGAAAAGAGCCTCTTTTTCGTTAAAGGTGCTGCCTTTAAGAAGGAATTTCTGATTTCTGCCATCTCTCAAGGGCTCGGTTGGTATGTTGCTGAAAAAGACTATGAAGTTGGTATTCCTGCCATTATCGTCAGCGATATCAAGAAAGCAATGAGTTTGATTGCCATGGAGTTTCATGGCAATCCACAGAAAAAACTCAAACTCCTTGCCTTTACTGGTACTAAGGGTAAGACAACAGCAGCCTATTTCGCCTATAACATTTTATCTCAAGGGCATCGACCTGCTATGCTCTCGACTATGAATACAACTCTAGATGGCAAGACTTTCTTTAAGTCTGCATTGACAACCCCTGAGAGCATTGACCTCTTTGATATGATGCATCAAGCTGTGCAAAATGACCGTACTCACCTCATCATGGAGGTATCTAGTCAGGCCTATCTGGTCAAACGTGTCTATGGTCTAACCTTTGATGTGGGAGTTTTTCTCAATATCAGCCCAGACCATATCGGCCCGATTGAACACCCTAGCTTTGAAGACTATTTCTACCACAAACGTCTCTTGATGGAAAATAGCCGAGCAGTCATCATTAACAGTGACATGGATCACTTTTCTGTCTTGAAAGAACAAGTCGAAAATCAAGACCATGATTTCTACGGTAGCCAGTCTGATAACCAAATCGAGAATTCCAAAGCCTTTAGCTTTTCAGCTACAGGTAAACTCTCTGGTGTTTATGACATCCAGTTAATTGGCCACTTCAACCAAGAAAATGCCGTTGCTGCTGGACTTGCTTGCCTCCGTCTCGGAGCTAGTCTTGAGAACATCAAAAAAGGTATCGCTGCAACCCGCGTTCCTGGTCGTATGGAAGTCCTCACCCAGAAAAATGGAGCCAAGGTCTTCATCGACTATGCCCACAATGGTGATAGTCTAAAAAAACTAATCAAGGTTGTAGAGACTCATCAAACTGGAAAAATTGCTCTGGTTCTCGGTTCGACAGGAAATAAGGGAGAAAGCCGTCGTAAGGACTTTGGCTTCCTCCTTAATCAACACCCTGAGATTCAAGTCTTTTTGACTGCTGATGACCCCAACTATGAGGATCCAATGGCCATTGCAAATGAAATTAGTAGCTACATCAATCACCCTGTTGAAAAAATTGCGGATCGCCAAGAAGCCATCAAGGCAGCTATGGCTATCACAAATCACGAATTAGATGCAGTTATTATTGCTGGTAAGGGAGCTGATTGCTACCAAATCATCCAAGGCAAGAAAGAAGCCTATCCTGGAGATACCGCCGTAGCAGAAAATTATTTATAAGGATCGTAAAAAAATCAAGGGAAACGAAACCCTTGATTTTTTCTATTTTTATTTAAAAGCGTTTTTCAAACCTTCAACGGCACCTTCTACAGCACCTTTAGCATCTTCAACTACTTCTTTTGCCTTAGCAACTGTCTTTTCTACAGCGCCTTCTGCTTCAGTCTTGCCATCCCCAGTAACCTTACCAAATCCTTCTTTAATAGCGCCTGTTGCTTGTTCCAATTTGTTTTCAAGTGACATATGATTGTCTCCTTTAGTTTTATTCCGATATGTGTTACCGGTTACATATAGTTTATACCGAATACTAAGGAAAGTCAAACAATGTGCTCAGAAACAAGAAATCAATCTAAGTAGAAAGTTAATCTGTCCTTATCAAAATCGATAGCCAACTCATACTTTCCATCTTCATTTTGGACAATATAACCTAGGACAACTAAACTGTCCACAAAGATATCACGGCGTTTCTGCATAAGCTGGTCTTTTTTGAGAAATTTCAACAAAAAAGTCGTCATATACTTGAGGGCATACTCAGGATTAACATCTCCCAAAATGTCATAAAGTTCCTGCTGTTTTTCTGTCAAAGGATACTGATGTTTGACCTTGTAGAAATAATTAGACAGGGTCATTTTAGTGCGCGCAAAATCTGTCTTTTCAACTAAAATAGCTGCATTGGTTTGATTGCGCAATTCTGTCTCAAAACTCTGCTCCAACAAGGCTTGATAGACCGGACTATCTTCTTTGACAAAAATCTCTTGATCCAGTTCGAGACTATCGAGTGATTCAAGCATAGGAAGATTGAGATAATAGCGCTTATTTTCCCGTAGAATCAAGCCAGCCTTTATATACTCTTCCATGAGTTTATCAACTGCAACATCTGGAAATTCAGCCTTGATTTCCCGTAAAATCACATCCTCATGCTGGTCCAGATAGCGGATCAATTCTCTAAAAAATGGCTGTCTCGTCAAACGAGAGGGATTAAAAATCTGAATCATGAAGATTCCTTTCTTTACATTCTAACAGAGGCGATGCTGCCAACTGACTAGGATTGGTCCCAGCTTGGTTCAGAGGAACAGGAAGACCTATTTCTCTGTAATATTCCCTCCAAAAATCACTAATGACCTGCTCCCCATCTCCAAATTTCATAGGAATCGCTTCAAAAATGGGGAGGATTTCTACCATATACTGAGAACAATAAAAACCAATTCCATCTGGATAGAAAGAAGCATTGTAGGGTGCTCCCAGATGTTTGCAAGCTTTTTCCTTCACAGACTGGATATCTAATTCTGGATAGACATAAATGTCGTACAAATGATTAGACTCAAAGAAGTCTGCCGGTTCTTGACAAACCACACCAGCATGTTCACTAGCATGGTAAATCATCCCATCCAAATAAATGGCAACATGATTATAGTTACCTGTGGAAGTCTGAATTGCCTGTCCCATGTCCGACCCATCTCTCACAAAAATCAAATCTCCATTTTCTAACATGCTTCACTCCTAGAAAAAAAGGAGCCGAAACTCCTTTCGATATAATTCAAACTCTTAAGCATTGAAGCTTTCAGTCAGTTGAGGTACCACTTGTTTCTTACGTGAAACGGCACCAGCAAGGAAGGCATGGTTATTTTCAAGTTTGAAGTTGAAGGCCGCTTCAACCTTGTCCATGTTAGCACCAAGTGCTAGGATTTCTGAGTTTGAGTTGACAATATCTGTAATCATCAAGACAAAGTCAGAGTAACCATTTGCTGTATTAGCAGCTTGCATTGCAGCTTCGATTTCTGCTTGACGTTCCAAGACTTCAGCTATATCAACTGTGTTTACTTGAGCAACACGGACATTATTTCCGTTCAATTCAAAAGTTTTAGCATCGATGTCAATCAATTCTTCAGCAGATTTGCTGGCCAAGTTTGTACCAGCTTTCAACATAGCCAAACCATATTCTTCCAAGTTGACACCAGCCAACTCAGCCAATTCAGGAGCAATCACTTTATCCGTTGGGTGTGTTGTTGGTGATTTCAAAAGAAGGGTATCTGAAATCAGACCTGAAAGCATCAAACCTGCAATCTCTTTAGGCACAGCTACACCATGTTCTTTGAACATACGGTAAACGATTGAAGACGCTGAACCAACTGGCTCCAAACGCATGTAAAGTGGACTTGCAGTTTCAAAGTTAGCCACACGGTGGTGGTCTACAACACCATAAACTTCTACTTCAGCGATATCTGATACAGATTGTTGGAATTCATTGTGGTCAGTCAGGATAACTTGCTCTGCACCTTCTGCTTTAGCAGAAGTGATAACACGCGGTGCTTCCACACCAAAATAGTTCAAGACAAAGGCTGTTTCTTCATTTGGAGTTCCAAGGGCAACAGCTTCCGTATCCAAACCGTAAGCTTCTTTTGCAAGGTAGGCAAAGGCTACAGATGACCCGATGGCATCTGAGTCTGGATTTTGGTGACCAAATACTAGAATCTTAGACATGATAATACCTCATTTTGTTTATTCTCTTTATTGTAGCATTTTTTTCGCTTTTTGACAAAAGTAAGAGGAGTCAAAGGACTCCTCACGATTCTTCAAAATAACTGAGTAAATTTCTATCTTGATTTTCAGATAAAAATTCTTCCTTCTGTGACCTCTTCTTACGCTTGAGAAGGGCTTCAGCTGACATGGCTTCTTCCTTACTGGCAAAACCTTGAGCATAGATAAGTTTGACTGGCAAGCGTGCTCGTGTGTATTTGGCTCCCTTCCCACTATTGTGGACAGCGAGGCGTCTTCTCACATCAGTCGTATAGCCTGTATAGTAGGATCCATCACGACACTCCAGCACGTACATATAAGCCTTATGATCCATAATAAATCTCTTCGAGTTCAGGCGTATAAGAGCCATCATCATTGTGAACAATGAGAGGTGGTAAGACCTTAAAGCCACTTGTCGAGCCATCCTTGATAGCCTCAATCAAAAGCATATTAGCTTCCTTTTCCTTTTTTGGATAGACAAATTGCAGACGCTTAGGTGCTAAATTATGCCGTTGCAAGCTGTCCAAGATATCTAAAAGTCGATCAGGTCGATGAACCATGGCCAAACGCCCATTGGACTTGAGAATACTCTGGGCACTACGACAGATTTCTTCCAAATTAGTCGTGATTTCGTGGCGCGCCAAGAGATAATGTTCACTCTCGTTCAGATTGGAATGAGGATCCACCTTGAAATAGGGTGGATTACACAAAATCATATCCACCTTACTTCCCTGTATATGAGAAGGCATATTTTTCAAATCATCACAGATGACCTGCATCTGCTCTTCCAAACCATTCAAACGGACAGAGCGTTCAGCCATATCTGCCAAACGCTCCTGAATCTCAACAGCCAAAATCTGTGCCTGAGTCCGAGTACTAGCAAATAGCCCAACTGCTCCATTTCCAGCACAAAAATCCACTATCAAGCCCTTTTTAGGAAAACGTGGAAATCGTGACAAGAGAACACTATCCACCGAATAGCTAAAAACCTCTCTATTTTGAATGATTTTGATATCTGTCGAAAAGAGCTGGTTAATGCGCTCTCCTGATTTTAATAATTGTTCTTCTTCCATGTTCTTATTATAGCAAATTTATATTAACATTACAAAAGATAGAAATTTCTAACTAGTGCTTCTGATTCTTCAAATGTTGAAGGGCTTCCTTGGTCCAAATTGGCATCATTCGTTTAAGAGGCGCAAAGCCGTAGTTAAAGCGGTCGCTTGAAAAGCGTCGCCGTCTCGGAAATTGGTGCTTTTCTTCCTCCAAAGTGCGGATAGAAAGACTAGCTTTCCCTGTAAATTCATCTAAATCCACTACTTGAACTTGAACCTCTTCATCGACTTTCAAGGCTTCTTGGATATTTTCAATGAAGCCTGTCCGAATCTCTGAAATGTGAATCAACCCCGTATCACCCGTCTCTAGCTCAACAAAAGCACCGTAGGGCTGAATCCCTGTAATACGGCCCTTTAGTTTATCACCGATTTTCATCTTAGTCCTCGATTTCAATTGTTTCAATCACAACATCTTCAACTGGCTTGTCCATAGCCCCTGTCTCAACAGCAGCAATATCATCTAAGACTGCGTAAGATGCTTCATCAGCTAACTGACCAAAAACCGTGTGTCTACGGTCTAGGTGAGGTGTCCCACCTTGGTTAGCATAGATTTCCGCAATCGGTTCTGGCCAACCACCACGAGCAATTTCTTTCTTAGAATAAGGCAAATGTTGATTTTGCACGATAAAGAACTGGCTGCCGTTGGTATTTGGACCAGCATTGGCCATGGAAAGGGCACCACGGATATTGTAAAGTTCTTCTGAGAATTCATCCTCAAATGATTCGCCGTAGATTGACTCGCCACCCATACCAGTTCCAGTTGGGTCTCCACCTTGAATCATAAAGTCCTTGATAATACGGTGGAAAATGACACCATCATAGTAGCCATCTTTTGAAAGTGCAACAAAGTTAGCCACTGTTTTAGGAGCATGTTCAGGAAAGAGCTTGATACGCAAGTCTCCGTGATTGGTCTTAATAGTCGCGATAGGACCTTCTACTGTTTCAATGTCTACTTGTGGGAAATGCAATTCTTTTTCTACCATACCAAATCCTTCTAAGGCATCAAAAATGCCATCTTCTTCTAATGTTTTTGTAATATAATCTGCTTTTTCTTTGATGTTATCATGAGAAATTCCCATTGCTACACTGATTCCAGCATAATCAAAGAGTTCCAAGTCATTCAGCCCATCTCCAAAAACCATGACGTTGTCTGGTTTCAAGCCAAGGTGTTCCACAACCTTTTCCACACCCATCGCTTTGGAGCCTGAAATCGGAACAATATCAGACGAATGTTGGTGCCAACGAACCATGCGAAGTTTGTCTGAGAGACTATCAGGCAAGTGCAAGTCATCTCCCTTGTCTTCAAAAGTCCACATTTGATAGATGTCTTCTTTCTCATGAAAATCTGGGTCTACATCTAAATCAGGATAAATTGGATTAATAGCTTCACTAATCATATCGGTGCGAGTCGACAACTTGGCATCATGACTCCCAACCAAACCATACTCAATTCCTTCTTTCTTAGCCCAAGAGATATACTCCGCAACATCTGACTTCTCGATCTGATGTTGATAAATGATCTGACCTTTTTTATCTTCGATATAAGCCCCATTCAAAGTTACAAAAAAGTCAGGCTTGAGATCACGAATCTCTGGCACGACACCAAAAATTCCTCGTCCAGAAGCAATACCTGTCAAAATTCCTTTCTCACGTAATTGCTTAAAAACAGTTGGGATTGAAGACGGAATAAAACCTGTCTTTGAATTTCTCAATGTATCATCAATATCAAAAAAGACAATCTTGATCTTCTTTGCCTTGTATCTTAATTTCGCATCCATCTCACTACCTCTTTCAATCTAACTCTTTCCATTATACCATAAAGTAGAGAAATCCCACATCCCCAATAAAATCCTTGTCTCTTATCCGAATTCCTTTACTAGATACAAAACCAAATCATCATTATTTTGGCTAGTTGCATTCATTTCCAAGGGTTGATTTCTATACCAGACACCTGTCCCATCTGGAATGTAGCCCCGTCTGATATACAATCTCTGGGCAGGGCCATAGCCTAAGTGCAAACCTACACCAAGAGTGATCTTACTCGAAACAAACTTGACTCGTTTTTCTGCTTCTTCTAGCAGTTGATTCCCAATCCCTTGATTTCGAAAAGGCTCAAACACATTAAAATCTGATAACTCTGGATAGACTTCTGCAAAAGGACCATGTTTAGCAGAGGGCAAAATGGTAACGTAGCCCGCTACAGCACCATCAATCTCTGCAACTAAGACTTCTCTCTCCCCACTTTCCTGTTCCAGAAAATATCTAGCCAAAATTTCCTCTCTACCAGGCCAACCTTGAGTCATAAATCCATGAGATAAGGATTCAATATCAGACTTAATCATATTTCTAATCGTACAATTCATCTTTGACTTACCCACCTTTACTCTTTTTATTACCATTATAGCACGCCAAGGTCAGAAAAAACGATCTCGTGAAAAAAGACCCAACCGGGTCTGAAAAAGAGGTCCACCCGGACCTCTTTTTTAATCTTCGTTTACGAAAGGCATCAAAGCCATTACGCGAGCGCGTTTGATAGCTGTTGTTACTTTACGTTGGTTTTTAGCTGAAGTTCCTGTTACACGACGAGGAAGAATTTTCCCACGTTCTGAAACGAAACGGCTAAGAAGCTCAGTATCTTTGTAATCAACATATTCAATTTTGTTTGCTGCGATGTAATCAACTTTTTTACGGCGTTTGAATCCGCCACGACGTTGTTGAGCCATGTTTTTTCTCCTTTATAATTTTAGTTGTCCATTAGAATGGTAAATCATCATCTGAAATATCCAAAGGATTTGTTGCTCCAAATGGATTTTCATCACGTGAAAAGTCTGGCACTGAATTTGTAGGTGCTGAATAATTTGCAGTTGGTGCAGAGTAAGCTCCACCTGTATGACCTTCACGCACGCTACGGCTTTCCAACATTTGGAAATTCTCAGCCACGACCTCTGTCACGTAGACACGTTGTCCTTGCTGGTTATCGTAACTACGAGTCTGGATACGACCTGTCACCCCGATAAGTGAGCCTTTTTTAGCCCAGTTAGCAAGATTTTCAGCCTGTTGGCGCCACATAACGACATTGATAAAATCAGCCTCACGTTCGCCATTTTGACTCTTAAATGTACGGTTTACTGCAAGAGTAAAAGTCGCAACTGCTACATTTGATGGGGTATAACGCAACTCAGCGTCACGTGTCATACGCCCTACAAGTACAACATTGTTAATCATAGTTTACCTTCTTACGCGTCAGTTTTGACGATCATGTGACGAAGAATGTCAGCGTTGATTTTTGAAAGACGGTCAAACTCTTTAAGAGCTGCGTCATCGTTTGCTTCAACGTTAACGATGTGGTAAAGTCCTTCACGGAAATCTTTGATTTCGTATGCAAGACGGCGTTTTTCCCAAGATTTTGATTCAACAACAGTTGCACCGTTGTCAGTCAAAATAGAGTCAAAACGTGCTACCAAAGCGTTTTTAGCTTCTTCTTCAATGTTTGGACGAATGATATAAAGAATTTCGTATTTAGCCATTGATATGTTCCTCCTTTTGGTCTAATGACCCCAAGACTTTGCAAGGGGTAAGTGAGGTTCGCTCACAATAAACTATTATACTAGAAAAAAATTTTTTACGCAAGTAAAAACACCAAAATAAAAAAAGAAGATGACGAATCATCTTCTCAAAAACTATGAGTTTTTAGTCTTCTTTTTTCTTGCGAGCAAGAAGTCCAAATCCACCTAGGGCTCCAAGAAGTCCAAGCGCTGCAAGACTAGCGTTAGCTTCTGTACCAGTATTTGGCAATTCTTTTTGACCATCAACATATTTAGGTGTTGTTGGTTGTTTTGGTTGCTCAGGTACTGTTGTCATTTCTGGAGTCACTGGTTGCTCTGGGGTCTCTGGCTCTTGTGGAGAAACTGGTTGTACTGGTTCAACCGGTGTTGGAGTTGGCATCTCAACTTTGCGGAAGATATGTCTGATATTTCCATTTGAACCTGTCACAGTCTTCACATATTCGTAACCTGGAATTCTTCCCGGTTCTTTAGAACCTGGCTCAGTTGGTTTCAATGGATTTCCATTCTCATCAGTCCAAGTAGTTGTATTTTGCTTACCTGGATTTGGTTGAGGAACAGGTGAAGGTGTTGGAGCTGGTGGTGTTACTTTTTCATAGACATGTTCTACATCTCCATTTGGTAGTTTCTTCGTTTCTACAAATCTGTATTCTGGGATGTCTTTCTTATCTACTGAACCACTTTCTTTTTCTTTGATTTCATTTCCATCTTTGTCTTTAAAGAATGTATTCACTTTTTCATAGACATGTTCTACATCTCCATTTGGTAG